>JAPKDK010000334.1 GCA_028872645.1 Verrucomicrobiota bacterium | reverse complement strand
CAGGACGTAAAGGCCATCGCGCCGGATGTGATGCGCCATCGCATCCAAGTAAGCTACGAAGCCGAGGCGGAAGATAAAACGAGCGACCACGTGTTGGCGCTGTTTCTGGATCATATGCCGGTGCCTTAGAAGGAGTCAGGAGATAGAATTCAGGAGTCGGAATTGGTTTTTACTCAACACTCAACCCCATGCCAGCCCTCAATACTGCAAAACTTCGTAGCATCGAAATCCGCACCAAGCGGCTCGTGAGCGATGTAATGGTCGGCCAATACCGCAGTATATTTCGTGGGCAGGGGATGGATTTCGATGAGGTGCGCGAATATCAGCCGGGCGATGAGGTGCGCAATATCGATTGGAACGTCACCGCGCGATTGAACCAGCCATTTGTAAAACAGTTCGTGGAGGAACGCGAGCTGACGGTGATGCTGCTGGTGGACATCAGCGCGTCGGGACGGTTCGGCAGTGGCGATCAGACCAAACAGGAACTCGCCGGCGAAGTGGCCGCCGCGCTGGCCTTCGTCGCCCAGCGCAACAATGACAAAGTCGGACTCACGCTCTTCTCCGATCACGTGGAAAAATACGTGCGCCCCGGCAAAGGCCAACGCCACGTGCTGCGCGTGGTGCGCGATATTTTGCATCACACCCCCGCCCATCGCACCGGCGATCTGCGCCACGCACTGCAGCATTTGCAAAAAACCTTCCGCCGACGCGCGGTGATGATTGTGATTTCGGATTTCCTCGATCCCCTCCCCCACTCCGCCCTGCACCGCGCCCAACGCCGGCACGATGTGGTGGCCATCCAAATCAACGACCCGCACGAAGACGCCCTGCCCCCGCTCGGCCGTTTGGTGCTCGAAGACGCCGAGACCGGCGAAGTCGGCGAACTCCACCTCCGCACCAAAGAAGATCGCGAAGCCTTCGCCGCCCACCGCGCCGAAGTCCAAGCTGAACTCGTCAAAGAATTCGGTGGCCTCAACATCGACCACATCCGCCTCGTGACCGGCCAACCCTACGCCCCCGCGCTGTCGCATTTTTTCCGCACACGACTGGAACGGCGCCGGTAGGGACACACCGGCCCGGGCTAGATTTTGCATTCTGCCTCCTAACTTCAAACTTCTGTCCCCCCCTATCTTGAGTTACCATTCCCCACGGGAGCGGAATGAACGACACGAATCTCACTGACATTCTAGAAATCAAGCCGCCGCTGGTTTTGGAAACTGGCGAGGGGTCGGGATGGGCGCTTTGGATTTTGTTGGGAGTGTTTGCGGCGGGGGCGGTTTTGTTGTTTTGGGCGCTGCGCGAGCCGAAGCGCGCGCCGGTGTTACCCGCGTCGGATGCCGAGGCGCTGCGGAAACTCCGCGAGGTTTGGGGATTGCTGCCTTCGCCGGTGTTCTTCGCGCGCGCGGTGGCGGATATTTTACGGATATACCTCGGCGAACGTTTCGAATTCCACGCGCCGGAACGCACGACGGAAGAGTTTTTGGATGAACTCCATCGCGCTCCGCAAATGACGCCGCCGCAAAAGGATTTGCTCGGGCAGTTCCTTGAGTTTTGCGATCTCTCAAAATTCGCGCGGCACGAGCCGACGGAAGAAGACTGTCGCCGACTGCACGCGATGGCGATCAAGTTGGTGAAAGAAACCGCGCCGCCGTTGCCGGGCGCATTGCCCCCGCGCGTAACGCCACCGCAACTGACAACATGAACAATTTCACTTTTGACAACCCGGCGTGGCTGGGGTTGCTGCTACTACTCCCGCTGGCGGGGTGGTTGCAGGGCGCATCGGGTGCGCCTCCGGCGGTGGTGTATTCGTCACTCAAACTGGTGCAGCGTTTCTCGCGTATTGCGCCGCATCGCGCGGGGCGGTTTGTGGCGGCGCTCCGCTGGCTGGCCCTCATCGCGTGCATCCTTGGCCTGGCACGTCCGCAATGGGGCGAGGGCCGCGAGCGGATTCGGGCGAGCGGGATTGATATTATGCTCACGCTGGATTTGTCCGACAGTATGGAGGCGAAAGATTTCCGCAACGAAGGCCGCAATGTCACGCGGCTGGATATTTCCAAACAAGTGCTCAAGGAATTTGTCGAGGGACGACCCAGCGATCGGATTGGGTTGATTGTGTTTTCCGGCCTCGCGTTCATTGCGAGTCCGCCGACGTTGAATCACGATTATTTGATCGAAAATATTGACCGGTTTAACAACGATACCGCTTCGCCGCAGAACGACGACGAAGGCACAGCGATTGGTTCGGGCATCACGGCGGCGGTAAACCGCCTGCGCGGCATCAAGGATTCCAAAAGTAAAATCATCATCCTGATGACCGATGGCGAAAACAACACAGGCAAAGTGGAACCCGAGGAAGCCGCCGAGGCCGCGGCGGTGATGGGCGTCAAAATTTACACCATCGGCATTGGCAAAGAAGGCACGGAGCTGGTGTTGCGCGATCAGTTTGGCTTGCCGCGGCATCATCAGTTGGTGGGCATCAACAAAGATCGCCTGCGCGACATTGCCACGCGCACGGGCGGCAAGTTTTTTTACGCCGAGAGCACCGAGGCCCTGCGCGCGGTGTATCACGAGATTGATCAGCTGGAAAAAACCGAGCGCGAGGAGCAGCGTTTCCTGCGCTACCACGATTTGTTCGGCTGGTTCGTGGGCACGGGGCTGGGGCTATTGCTGCTGGAACTGGTGCTCGCACAAACCTTGTTGAGGAAACTACCGTGAACGCAATGACTTGGACAGACCCCGATCGATTATGGCTGCTGCTATTGCTGGCGCCGTTACTGAGCGTGTTCGCCTACGCGTGGATGCGGCGGCG
>JAPKDK010000333.1 GCA_028872645.1 Verrucomicrobiota bacterium | reverse complement strand
TGCCAGTCTGCGCGCCGAAGCCACACTCGAGCTCATCGCAATGGATCTCCGCATCGCCGCCAACGCCGTCGGCGAAGTCGTCGGCAAAACCTCCACCGAAGACCTGCTCGACAGCATCTTCAGCCAATTTTGTATTGGGAAATAATCGGCTAACGCGCCTTCGCCGCACTGCCGATTAACAAACAAGAACCCGCCAGCGCCGGCACCAAATACAAGCCGCCATCGCCAGCGAGACTTTTGATGAGGGCGATGGTCATCGTGACGCAAAGACTCAACTTCGAACCAAAATCGAGGGGGCTTTTGAAAATGTCGATGAACATACCCAGCAATAAAATTGCGTGTGCGAGAATAATCCCGCCGATCAATAGCTTGATTGAAAGGTCGCTTTTCGTTGCCACCTCATGTGAGGACTTTGCGCGGGTGGTGACAAAACAAATGACGCTGGCGGCAATCTTCAAGCCCAGTCCGGCCATCATCGCGAGCCCCATCACGACCGAGCCTTTGAAGGCTTTGAACGTGTCAATCAACGGCACGCCCTGTCCCTTCGCGGGTACGAGGCAGGAGAGCACCAAAAATCCACCGCCCACCACGGCAATAATATAAGCCGGCAAATTAGACGGCCGATAATGGCGCGCATAACACCCCATCAACAACGCCGTGAGGCCGATAAAAAAAATAATAGGCTGCCCTTGGAAGGAGCCGTTGGTAAACCCGCCTCCTTGGGTTGAGGTTATAATAATCAACAACACCAGACTGAGGCCAAGCGCCACGCTGCAGCGAACAGGATCCTTGGCGGTCTTGGCCATCGCGGCCAAGGTGATGCCCACGATCAACGTGCCAATCATGGCGATGATGTATTCCGCGCTTTTCCCTCCCAAATCAAAATTGGGAAACTGAATCTTGAATGGGCTGAACATCACCATCGGCAGCACCACACCCATGATGGCGAGGATGCCAAGCGTCATGAACTGCGTGGATTTTTGAGTCTCCTCATCGTAAGGACTGTACGTTGCCACGCCGCCGGATTGGCCGGGGGTGGCGGCGATTTTCCCGGTGCTGCTGGGGACGACTTGGGGGTAGAGTTCGGCAAGCGGTTTCCAGCCGTCCATCCCTTCATACCACGCGCTGTCGGTGGGCAGGAGCTGGCCGCCTTCGAGGTGGGTTTTCGCGGTCTCGTATTTGTACGGCCCGTGCTTTTCGCCTTCGCGGGAAATGTGCACGGCGGTGTCCGCCGGCGGGCCAGCGGACGCGGCTTCGGTTGGCGGAACGGCGGCAGGGGTCGGCGGTGGCTCAGCGGCTTTGGTTTCCTGTTCGTCGGCGAGTAACTCGCCCAGCGGCTTCCAGCCATCGGCACCGGCGTGCCACGCCAAATCGGTTTTGAGCAACGTGCCTTCGTCCAAATATTGTTTGGCAATATCCTCCGGATACGGGCCAAATTGCTGGCCCTTGCGCGTGATATGAATTTTCCGAGGCTCGTCCGCCATTGCAAAAATTTTGTGGACACTACGCGAAACTCCTCCATTTTTCAATGTATTTGGCGTGACCTTTGCCGCGCGATCGGCCAAGACAAACCGATGCACACTTTGGAGCAAGCCCGAGCGGAAATGCTGAAAGTCATCGCGCCGTTGCCAGCGGAGACCGTGCCGCTGGCGCAAGCGGCTGGTCGTGTGTTGGCAGGCGAGGTGCTGTCGGCGGTGGATCTGCCGCGCTTTGATAATTCCGCGATGGATGGCTATGCCGTGCGTGCTACTGATGCGGGCAAAAGCGCAAAGCTTCGGTGCATCGGCGAAGTGCCTGCGGGCAGTTCCTTTGAAAACGAAGTGGGTGCGGGCGAGTGCGTGCGGATTTTTACCGGCTCGCCAATGCCTGCCGGCGTTAACGCCGTGGTGATGCAGGAGGACACACGCGTGGAGGGTGACACCATCGAAATCACCGATGGCGCAAAACCCTTTGAGCACGTGCGCTTGCGAGGCGAGGATGTGAAAGCGGGCGAAGTCATTGGTAGCGCTGGCGAACGCCTCCACGGGGGGCGATTGCAATTGCTCGGCAGCGCGGGCGTGGGGGAGGTGAGTGTGCATCGCCAACCCATCGTGGCCGTGCTGGCTACCGGCGATGAACTGCGTGAGCCGGGCGAGGACTTGGGCGCGGGCGGCATTCACGAAAGTAATCGGCTGGCGCTGGCCGAACTCATTTGCCAATGCGGCGCGGCACCGCGCGTGCAACCGTTGGTGCGGGATACGATGGCGACTACGATGGCGGCACTGCAAGCCGCCTTTGCCGAATGCGATGCGGTGGTCACCTCCGGCGGTGTGTCCGTGGGCGAACACGATTACGTAAAGGCCGCCTTTGAAAAATTAGGCGGTACACTGGATTTCTGGCGGGTGAAAATCAAACCGGGCAAGCCGTTCGTATTCGGTCGGCTGGCCGACAAACCCCTCTTTGGCGTGCCCGGCAATCCCGTGTCGGCGTTGGTTACTTTTCTGGTGCTCGTGCGTCCGGCGTTGATGCAATTGCAGGGCGCGGCGGATTTGGATTTGCCCGCGCATCCCGGCGTGCTGGCCGATCCTCTGGCCAATCGCGGCGACCGTCGTCATTTCATGCGCGCCCGCGTGGACGCTCAAGGCACGGTGCACGCCACCGGCCTGCAAGCTTCGCACGCCGTCGGCTCGCTGGGCGAGGCGAATGGGCTCGTGGATGTGCCGCCGGAAACCAATCTGGCGGAAGGGGAGACGGTGAAGGTGTTGCGGTTTGCCTGATTTGGCTAGAGATACTCTTTCAATTTTTCCTGATACTTGTGGTACAGCCCGCTGAGCACGATGAGAATTA
>JAPKDK010000332.1 GCA_028872645.1 Verrucomicrobiota bacterium | reverse complement strand
TTCCGCCCCAACGAAGGCCACGTGTTGCGCTTTGATAAGGAAGGGCAACTGCCGGAAATATTTTGCGCCGGCCTGCGCAATCCGTACGGCATCCATTTTAATGCGGACGGCGAGGCGTTCACGTTTGATGCCGATGCGGAGTTTGATATGGGCGCGCCGTGGTATCGGCCCACGCAGGTGAAGCATCTCACGCGCGGCGCGGATTTCGGCTGGCGCGCGGTGACCGGCAGTTGGCCGCCGTATTTCCCTGATCATCCGGACAACGCCCAACCCGTGCTCGACATTGGGAAGTCCTCCCCCACCGGAGTCAAGTTCGGCACGCGCAGCCATTTCCCCTCCGATTACAAAAAAGCATTTTTCATTCTGGATTGGACGTATGGCCGCATCCTCGCCGTGCATCTCGGACCCAACGGTTCGGGCTACCGCGGACGGGCGGAAGTGTTTCTGCGCGGGCGACCACTCAATGTTACCGACCTCGATTTTGGCCCCGACGGCGCGATGTATTTCATCACCGGCGGCCGCGGCACGCAAAGTGCCCTGTACCGCGTACGTTACACCGGGCCGCAAACTCAACCGACCGCGCAGACGACGCAACAAAAGGCGCGCACGATGAATTCCCATTTGTTGCGCATAAAACGCCAACGCGCTGCGACGCTTGACGGCGATTTTCCGCCGGATATTTTTCATGAAGATCCACTGATCCGCTACACCGCACGCATCAATTTGGAGCATCGGAAACAGTTTGATTTTATGGCGCGCGATCGCGATTCGTTTATTGCCTTAGCAACCGCGCAATCCGCCGAAGGCCAGTCTCCCTTCTTATTGGCTAAGCTCCATTCCTCATCGCTGGCCACTTTCACTGAGCCTCAGTTGCTTGAGATCGTGAATCTGTTTTCCACTCAAGCTAAAACCTTGAAAGACATCGCGCCTTTAAAAAAGTTTTTCCCCGCCAAATCACCAGCACTTAATCGCCAACTCACATTGTTGTTCGCACGTTTTGGTGATGGCCGCGCTACGCCCATCGCGATGAAGCTTCTTCACGAATCAGAATCTCCACGCGACAAGCTGATTTATTTATTTGCGTTGCGAATTACTGAAAATGGCTGGACGCGCGAATTGCGGCGGGAATATTTTCTGCAATTAGCAGCGGCTCGGCAATTTCGTGGCGGCCGCGGATTGCCGGGATTCATCAACAAAATCCACAAGGATGCTGTCAGCCATTTGCCTGAGGCGGAAAAAAAAGCACTGGCAAATGAAATCGCACTCAAACCCAAGCTGCCACCCCTGCCGGATTTAAGCGGACGCAAATTGGTGAAGGCGTGGACGATGAAGGATTTTGAAGGCGAACTGAAATTGCCTAAAAAATTTGCGGAGGGGACGATACTGTTCGACCAAGCGCTTTGCAGCCGCTGCCATCGCATGGGTGCTCAAGGCTTTGCCGTGGGGCCAGACCTCACGCAAGTGGGCAGCCGCTTTGGAGCGCATGATATTCTCGAGGCAATCCTTGATCCTTCAAAGGCGGTGGCGGAAAACTATCAAACTCACGTGCTCAAACTCACGGACGGCAAAGTGCTGGTCGGAATGATTGTGCCGCAGTTGGATTACCGTGCGCGCTCCCTGTTGCTCGCACCCAATCCACTCGAAGCCAGCAAAACCATCGAAGTGCCCAAGGGAAAACTAAAGTCTCACGAACGCTCGGCGGCGAGCCTGATGCCACCGGGATTAGTGAACACGCTCACGCGGTCTGAAGTGCTCGCACTGGTGGCGTGGCTGAAAAATGGCGGCCGTTAATCCGTTCACGCAAGTCGCATTTTCATTTTTCTTCCGGATGTTTTTTTGGCTCCATTTCTTTTAGGAGTTGATCTGAAAGTTTCCGGGCGGCGGTTAATTCCTCAGCGGTCAATTTCTCTTCAAGGAGTGCCATGTTTGCGCGTGGCGCATCATCACCGCGACCAATACCGATGAGCCACCACGCATACGCGCGTACATCATCCTCTGGCACACCCTCGCCGGAGGCGTACATCAACCCCAAGTAATTGGGCACATCAACGTGTCCCCCCGTAGCGGCCTTGAGATACCACTTCACGGCAGCAGCATTGTCTTCAGGCACCATCTCGCCGCTGTCATAAATACATCCAAGGTTGAACTGCGAATACATATCGCCATTCCTGGCACCCAAATGGTAGAGACTCAACGCCTCTTTATTATCCTCGGCAACACCTTCGCCGTTGTCGTACATCAAACCGAGATTCCCCTGCGCTCCGGCATTTCCTTGTGCCGCTGATTTTCGAAACCACTCTACTGCTTTTGTATAATCCCGTTCCACTCCTTCCCCATTATAATACATGTATCCCAGATTGAACTGTGCCTCGGGTTCTCCTTGATTACCCGCCACGCGATACCACCGCACCGCCTCCTTCATATCCTTTTCCACCCCCTTGCCCAAAGCATATTTGTGCGCCAAACTAGTTTGTGCTTTGGCGTCGCCTTTGGTAGCCAAAGCGGTGAGTCGGGAAAACTCCTTTTCGACATCAGTCAAATCCGATTGTTCACTGGGTGGATTCATACGCACAACTTCGGGTGGCTTCTTCTGTTGACCGCAAGAAAGCAATCCTAGGCAGAGACCTAAAGTCATTCGCATAAAAAATACATTTACCGACATAAGAAAAAACCTGCGAGAAGCCGAGGCCTCCCACAGGTTGAAAATAAGTGTCCGGCTTTATTTACGAGTGGTACCCTGAGCTTGCATCCCTGCCACAACCCCACCGCTGCCGCCTGTCGTGCCGCCTGTCGTGCCGCCTGTCGTGCCGCCTGTCGTGCCGCCTGTCGTGCCGCC
>JAPKDK010000046.1 GCA_028872645.1 Verrucomicrobiota bacterium | reverse complement strand
TGATGTCTAACGTCGCCACCCTTGCCGGCCACGTCACCGTGGAGGACCGCGCCATCATCGGTGGCCTTGCCGCCGTGCATCAATTTTGCCGCATCGGCACCATGTCCATAATCGGCGGCTGCAGTAAAGTCGTCCAGGACATCCCTCCCTATATGATGGCCGACGGCAACCCCGCCACCACCCGCGCCCTAAACAAAGAAGGATTAAAACGCAACGAAGTCAGCGAAGAAACCCAAGCCGCCCTAAAACAAGCCCACCGAATTCTCTTCCGAGAAAACCTCACCTTCACAAAGGGCGTTGATAAAACGCGAGCAGAAGTTCCCGCATCTGAAGAGGTCAAGCATCTCCTTACCTTCATCGAGTCCAGCCAACGCGGCATCGCGAGGTGAAAAGGGTGAACCGCCAAGGCGCAAAGACACCAAGTTTTTATAATTAATGGTTTCCTTTGCGCCTTGGCGGTTCAAGTTTTTACAACTGACTTTTCCCGCCCAGCAAAACGGCAGCACTCGTCGTAACCTGCTTCGGCTGCCAACTCCACAGCGTCTTGCAAATTCATCCCCACTTCGTGCGGGGCGTGGGCGTCAGCGCCGAAGGTGATTTGGATGTCGGCGGCACAGGCGAGTTTCAGGAAATTCAAACTCGGATAAATCTCGGCGCAATCTTTGCGGAGGCCGGCGGTGTTTAGCTCGATGCAGGTGTCGGTGGACTTGCAGGCGGTGAGGAATTCGTTGTAAAGGTCGGTGCAATCGCACGTGGGGCGGTGGCCGAATTTCTTGGGGAGATCGGGGTGGCCGATGATTTGGAACAAGCCGGAGGCCGCCGCCGCCGTGAGGCGCTCGAAGTATTCGGCCCACACATCGTCCACGCTTCGCTTATCCCACTCGGCGATGTATTTTGGATTATCAAAATTCCATTTTCCGGAGACGTAATGGACGGAGCCGATAAAATAATCCCAATCGTAGCGGCTGGCCAGTTCCTCAATCCACGGTTCGTGGCCGGGGATGAAGTCGACCTCCAGCCCCAGCCGGATGGGTAGGGTGGGGTGGGTCTCGCGGGCGAGTTGCACTTTGGCGACGTACTCGTCCAGTTCGCCGGCCAGCATCCGCCAGTCATCCTGATCGTCGTGTTCCACCGGCGAGTGATCGCTGAAACCAATCTCGGGCAGCCCCAGCGCCAACGCGCTTGCGGCGTATTCGATGGGTTCCCCCTTCGCGTGGCGGCACAACGGCGTGTGCATATGATAATCAGCCGGCAACGACATCGCGGGAGTATAAAGGCGGCAAGCGCATTCGCCGAGAAATTAACGCTTGAGAAAAAGCGGGGAGGCGCATCAGCCCAATCCGCCATTGACAGTGCCCCAACCGACCTCCATTATCCCACGGCAAATATCAAAGTTATTTGCCCCGCTCGACGGGGCTTTTTGTTTTATGGCAAATACAATTCTGATCGGCGCCCAATGGGGCGATGAAGGTAAAGGCAAAATCATCGACGTGCTCACCGAGCGCGCGGATTTGGTGGTGCGCAGTCAAGGCGGCGCGAACGCCGGCCACACGGTGCGCGTGGGCAACAAGCAATACGTGCTACACCTCATCCCATCGGGAATCTTGCGCCCTCGCAAGCGCTGTATCATCGGCAACGGTGTGGTGATTGACCCCGTGTCACTCGTGCGCGAGTTGGATGGTTTGAAACAGCACAAGGTGAACGTGAAGGGTCGCCTGTTCATCAGCGACAAGGCGCACATCGTCATGCCGTACCATCGCGCCATCGAAGCATGCGCAGAGAACCTGAAGGGCAAAAATAAAATCGGCACCACCTTGCGCGGCATCGGCCCAGCATATGGTGACAAGATTGCTCGCACGGGTTTGCGATTGGCGGATTTGGTGGACGGCAGGAAATTTGAAACACGCCTGCGCGATCGCTTGCGCGATGCGAATCGCATCATCCGCGCGCTGGGCGGCAAGGGGTTGTCCTTCAAAAAAATCTACGACGATTACCGGAAAGCCGCGCGGCGGCTCGCACCCTTTGTGGCGAACACCACGCGGATGGTGCACGATGCGCTGGACGCCAAACAAAACATTCTTTTTGAAGGCGCACAGGGCACGTACCTCGACATCGATCAGGGCACGTATCCCTTTGTGACTTCCTCCAACACCACTTCCGGCGGCGCGTGCACGGGTTCGGGTTTGCCGCCCAATCGGGTGGATCACGTGCTCGGCGTGCTCAAGGCGTACACCACGCGCGTGGGCGGCGGGCCGTTTCCCACGGAGGACGATTCCATCGGCGAGATGCTGCACAATATGGGACGCGAGTTTGGCGCGACCACGGGCCGACCGCGCCGTTGCGGATGGTTCGATGCCGTTGCCACGCGACAGGCGGTGCAGGTGAATGGCATCGACCAACTTGCGATCACGAACATCGATGGCCTCGATAAGCTTCCCGAAATCAAAGTGTGCACCGGCTACAAACTCGGCGGCAAAACAATCGACTACGTGCCCACCGACGCCGAAGATATTGAGCGCGTGGAACCTGTTTATAAAACTTTCCCCGGCTGGCAATGCGACACCTCGGCGGTGATCGAATGGAAAAAACTGCCACCGAAGGCCCGCCGTTATTTGCAGGTCGTTTCAAAACTGATCGGAGCAAAAATCATCATCGCATCCGTGGGGCCGGCCCGAAGCCAAACGATGTTTTTGTGAGCACGCGCACGTCCAAGCTCAGCGCCGAAGTGCGGGAATTGCTCCCCCTGCACGTGGCGGTCATTATGGACGGCAACGGTCGTTGGGCGCGCGCGCACGGCTTGCCGCGCGCGGAAGGCCATCGCCGTGGCGCGGAATCCGCCCGGGCCATCATCAAGGCTGCCTCCGAAGCGGGCATCCGCTATCTCACGCTCTACACTTTTTCGATGGAGAACTGGAATCGTCCAAAGACCGAGGTCGATGCGATTATGCGTTACCTCGCGCATTATTTAAAAAAGGAAGTGGGCGAGTTGAATCGCAGCAACGTGCGGCTGGAGTCCATCGGCCAAATCCATCGTCTGCCCGAGGCCGTGCAGCGGCAGTTGGGAAAAACCCGCACCGCGCTTGCCGAAAATTCCGGACTCACTCTGGTGCTTGCATTGAGCTACGGCTCGCGCGCGGAAATCGTCGACGCCACCCGTGCCATCGCCGAGAAAGCCCAAGCCGGCCAGCTCGATCCAGCCGAGGTTAACGAGCATTTATTTTCAAAGCACCTTTACACCCATCACATTCCCGACCCCGATTTGCTCATCCGAACCAGCGGCGAAATGCGATTGAGCAATTTTCTTTTATGGCAGGTTTCCTACGCCGAGATGATCGTCACTCCAACCCTCTGGCCCGAATTCCGAAAACCCCAATTCCACGCCGCCCTCGAAGAGTATGCCAAACGCCACCGGCGGTTTGGTGAACTGTAGCGCAGGAATATCGCACTCGACATTCCGAGCAACAAATCTCTACCGTTCCCGCAAATGGCTGATGACACGGCGGTAAAACTTTCCAAGGGGCAAACATTTGTGCGCCGTCTCTGTAGCAGTCTGTTCCTTTACGGCGTGTTGATGGCGGGATTGTTTGCGCCAAATGAAAAAGTAAAACTGGTGGCCTTTGGCGGCATTATGGCTTTGCTCGGGGCGGTGGCGTTGGTGGAGTATTTCCAAATGGCCCGCAAGCGGGAGTTGGCGCCTTTTGGTACGCTAGGCACGGCGACGGGGGTGGGGTTGATTGGGTTGGTTTTTTGGGCACTGGCCATTCGCGGCGATGCGGAGCTGGCTGGGGAGGTGGAAATTGCATTTCTGATTTGCCTCATTCCGGCGCTGGGGATTTGTCAGTTGTGCGCGGCGAAGAATGAACGCGGCATGGCGGCGGTGGCTTCTACGTTGTTCGGTATTTTTTATGTGGCCATACTGTTGAATGTGCTGCAGAAGATTCGATATTTTCCGGACCTCGATGGCGCGTGGTGGTTGCTGTACTTTATCGTCGTCAGCAAAATGAGCGACACGGGCGCGTATTGCACGGGGTCGTTGATCGGCAAAAATAAAATGATCCCGCGAGTGAGTCCGGGCAAAACTTGGGAGGGCTTTGTGGGCGGCATCGTGTTTTCAGTCGCATCGAGTTGGGCGTTTTTGCATTTCGCGGGCGGGCACTTTAGTGGCTTTACGCTGGCGCAGGCGCTTGTGCTGGGGGCGTTGCTCGGGGTGGGTTCGGTGGCCGGTGACCTCGTGGAGTCGCTGATGAAACGTGAGGCTGGCCTTAAGGATTCAGGCGAATTTTTTCCGGGCGTGGGCGGAGTGCTCGACTTGCTCGACAGCCTGCTGTTCAATGCGCCTCTGATGTATTTGTTTCTTAAGTACGGATTGGCCCAATGAAAAACGTCGTCTTGTTAGGTAGCACCGGTTCCATCGGCACCAGCACTTGCAAAGTGGCCGAGGATTTACCGGATGACATTCGCCTCATCGGCCTTGCCGCGGGGCGCAATGCCAAGCTGTTGCGCGAACAGGTTAAACAGTTTTCGCCCTCCGCAATTTCCATCAACTGCCCGGACGCCGCCAAGGAATTGGCCAATGAATTTAATGGCAAACCCGAAGTGGGTTACGGCGAAGAGGGTTTACTGGAACTGGCCACACTGCCGGAGGCGGACATCGTGCTTATCGCCATCGTGGGCACGGCGGGTTTGCAACCGGCGCTGGCGGCCATTCGCGCGGGGAAAGACATCGCAGTGGCGTCCAAGGAAATTCTTGTGATGGCCGGCGAAATCGTAATGGCCGAAGCCTGCAAGCACGGGGTAAAAGTGCTGGCGGTGGATAGCGAACACTCGGCAATTTTTCAGTGCCTTGAAGGCAATTCGCCGGAAAGCGTGCGGCAAATTTGGCTCACCGCTTCGGGCGGGCCATTCCGCGAAAAACCTGCGGATGAGTTTGCGGACATCACCGTGGAACAAGCGCTCAAACATCCTTCCTGGGAAATGGGCCGCAAAATCACCATTGATTCCGCTACGCTATTTAACAAGGGCCTCGAAATGATTGAGGCCCGTTGGCTCTTTGATATCGAGATGCCGCGTGTGCGCGTGGTTGTGCATCCGCAGAGTGTAATCCACTCGATGGTGGAGTTCGTGGATGGCTCGATGCTCGCGCAGCTTTCCACTCCGGATATGTGTTTGCCCATTCAGTACGCGCTGACTTACCCCGCCCGTGCCACTAGCAATCGCGTGCAAACGAGCCTCGCGAAAATTGGTCGGTTGGATTTTGAGGAACCGGACGCCGATCGTTTCCCCGCGCTCAACCTCGCCCGTCGCGCTGGTGAAGTCGGCGGGACCTTGCCCGCCGTCCTCAACGCCGCCAACGAAATAGCCGTGGAGGCCTTTTGCGCCGGTGAAATTAACTTTCCGGAAATCACTGCAAACGTCGCCCGCACGATGGATGCCCACGAATTGGTGGCCCAGCCTTCGTTGGATGAAATCCTCGCCGCCGATGCTTGGGCCCGCGAGGTCGCGCTGGCACCGTCGTGATTGCGGATTGCGCAAGGCCCGTAAATTTGCTATCTTCCCGCTCCTTGATTTCACATTGAACTCTAAATATGGCTGAAATTTTAAACATCCTGTACGTCATTGGCGTGGTTTTCCTGCTCTTCGGGGCGGCGATTTTTGTGCACGAATTTGGCCATTTCTGGGTCGCCCTCAAACGCGGCTTGGTGGTGGAGGAATTCGCTATCGGCTTTGGCCCCATTATTTGGAGCAAGGAACACGAGGGTATTTTGTATTCCATCCGCGCCATCCCCGCGGGCGGGTTTGTAAAGCTTCCGCAAATGCTCACTAGCGAGGCTATCGAGGGCACGGCAGATTCGGCTGAAGGTAAAGGCGATGAAGGGAGCGAAGGGGGCGGCAATAAGGAGGAGTCACCCGAACCGCTGCCGTCGGTTTCGCCATTGTCAAAGATTCTCGTGGCCTTCGCCGGGCCGTTGATGAATGTGGCGTTCGCCATCGTTATCGCGGTGTTGCTTTGGCAAATCGGTTTGCCTCGTCAAGTCAATGAACCGGTGATCGGCTACGTGGCCGAGCATTCTGAGGAATACAAAATCGGCGTGCGTCCTGGCGATCGAATTGTTGCTATCAATGATAAGCCCGTGGAAGCGTGGCAGGATGTGATTTACTCCGTGCTCGATAGCACCGGCTCCATGGTGAAATTGAAAATCGAACGAGGCGATGAGACGCTCACGCTCGATGTGCCCGCCGGCACATGGGATGGCGGTATTCGGCGGTTGCGATTGAATAATCAGGACGAATTGGTAATCGGTAAATTGGGCGAAGCCAATCAAGGCGGGCTTTTTTCCGCCAGCAAGCTCGAGCCGGAAGATCGCATTCTCAAGGTGGGC
This sequence comes from Verrucomicrobiota bacterium, assembly GCA_028872645.1. GTDB lineage: Bacteria > Verrucomicrobiota > Verrucomicrobiia > Limisphaerales > UBA1100 > JACNJL01. Next base: position 8,256 of record JAPKDK010000046.1, on the reverse strand, counting down.
GATCAAACGGTTTATAGTCAGTACCATTTTCTCGACCTCGCCTTGGCCGAGCCGGGTAGCCAAAAATCCTTCACCGTGGAGCGCGGTGAAAAGGAAGTGAACGTGCCTTTCGCAACACCCGAACACCCGCGCGTTTCTGTGGGTGCGATCCCCGAGCTGGAACACGGCACGTGGGATTTGTTGCTAAGCAAAATTGGCTGGAACCTTGAGCCGCTGCAATCCACGCCCGCAATGGATGCGGATTTGTGGCCGGGTGACATCATCCGCAGTGCCAATAGAGAGCCGGTCACCACTGTCAGTCAGTTTATCGGAATCATCCGCGCAAGCGGTGATAAAGAAATCGTGCTCGAAACCGAGCGTACACAAAAAGTTTTGAAGCGGGTCGTGCCCTCTGGGGGTTTTGTGGAATTGGGCGAAGATCACGGAGTAATCACCGGAGACAAAGCGCGAATCACCGCTGCCAAGGCGCCCGAGGGTTTAGAAATAGGTGCGGAGTATTTCGTGCGCGTTGATGGCAATAAAGTTTATTTCCACAAAACTTCTGGCGACGCCACGGACGCCAGCAAGTCTGTGGCTTTTAGCACTGCGGGCAGTGAGGTGCATTTGTTCGCCGAATCTGTGGCCAATGAAAAACGCACAGTAAAAATCACCCCACGCGATGGGCGTCTCGGCATTGCACTGGCGCAGCCCATTGGTTTGGTGTTCAAGCCCGAACCGCTTCGTTATGTGGAGCAGCGCCCCGGTCCCACGCCGGTGGTGCAAATCGTTGACGTGCTCGACAAAGTGGCAATCACCTTCAAGGCGCTCGGGCGCGGCAAGGAATCCGGCGTCGGAGCCAAGGACTTGAGCGGGCCGATTGGCATTTTTGGGATGCTGTCCATTCAGGTAAACACCGATCTTCGCCTTGCTTTGAGTTTTCTGGTTTTGCTGAACATCAATCTCGCAATTCTCAATTTGTTGCCCGTGCCAGTGCTTGATGGCGGGCACATTCTTTTGTCACTCGTGGAGTGGGTGCGCAAAAAACCCGTCAGCGTACGCGTCCAAGAATATGCCACCACAGTGTTCGCGGTTTTGTTGCTGGGGTTTTTCTTATTTGTTACGCTGGCCGATGTGAAGCGCGTGCCGTTGCTGCACGATATTTTTAATCGCGACACGCAAATTGAGGAGTCTTCCCCCGGTAAATAAATGGACTACTGCGCTTCGCCATACCGCCACGCGCGCCGGGAAACGCGTCCGGTGACGATTGGCGAAGTCGTGGTGGGCGGTGGTGAGCCGATTGTTCAACAATCGATGATAACCTGCAGCACGCTGGACACCGAAGCGTGCGTGGAACAGTCGATGGCGTTGGTGGAGGTGGGTTGCCAAATTGTTCGCATCACCGCGCAAACTAAAAAGTACGCGGCCAATCTTGAGCCCATCGTGGCCGGCATTCGCGCGCGCGGATCAAATGTGCCAGTGGTGGCCGATATTCATTTCAAGCCGGACGCCGCGTTGGAGGCGGTGAAGTGGTGCGAGATGGTTCGGGTTAATCCTGGCAACTACGCTGACTCCAAAAAATTTGTCATCCGCGAATACACGGACGAACAATACGCGGCGGAACTCGCGCGCATCGAGGAACAATTCGCGCCGCTCGTGAAGGAATGTAAATCGCGCGGGCGGGCGCTGCGGATTGGCACCAATCACGGTTCGTTGAGCGATCGCATTATGAATCGCTTTGGCGATACGCCGCTGGGCATGGTTGAGAGCGCGCTGGAGTTTGCTCGGATTGCGCGCGATTTGGATTTTCATAATTTCAAATTCTCAATGAAATCGAGCAATCCAAAAGTGATGATAGAATGCTATCGATTGCTCGCCGCGCGTTTGTCGGAATTGGGGCCGGATTGGAATTATCCGCTGCACCTCGGTGTCACCGAGGCGGGTGAGGGCGAGGATGGCCGCATCAAGAGCGCCATCGGGATTGGCTCTCTATTGTGCGATGGGTTGGGTGATACCATTCGCGTATCGCTCACAGAGGATTCACCGAATGAAATCGCCGTGTGCAAGGATCTTATCGAGCAAATCCCTGAATTGACTTCCGCCGATGCGGATGCGCCCAACGTGCCGGTGGCGTTTGATCCCTTTGATTTTTGTCGCCGCGCCACGCCTGAAATTGATTTATCCGATGGCGTGAAATGCGGTGGCGAGCAGACCCTCCGCGTGGTTGTCACCGAAGCCGATTGGGAAAAGCTTGCTCCGCGTATTAAGCCCGGCGCGGATGTGCGGCCCGAAGCGATTTACGAAAACCTGAACGTGATGGAAGTGGATCCGTACGAGGAGTTCACTGTGAATTGCGATACGCAATTGATCACGGTGCGAGATGATGTGGAGTTGCCAGCCATTGTTGCGTTTCGTTTGTTGGCGGGTCGGTTGAAATCGATGGGTGCGTGTAACCCGATTTTGTTAAAGGATTGCCTGAGTTTTGGTGAGGCAGCGCTGGAGCCGAACATCGCGCTGCTGCGTGCCTCGGTGGTGATTGGGTCGTTACTGTGCGACGGCATCGGTGATGCCATTTTGGTGCGGGGCGAAAGTGGGGCGGGGCAGTCATTGCGGTTGGCGTTCAATATTTTGCAGGCGGCGGGGTGTCGGTCGTTCAAGACGGATTACGTGGCGTGTCCGAGCTGCGGGCGCACGTTGTTTGATTTGCAGGAAGTGACTGCCCGCATCAAGGTGCGCACGGAACATCTCAAGGGCGTGAAGATTGCGATTATGGGGTGCATCGTCAATGGTCCCGGCGAAATGGCCGATGCTGATTTTGGCTACGTGGGCGGCGCACCCGGGAAAATAAATTTGTATGTCGGCCGCGAACCGGTACGTTTCAACATTCCCGAAGTGGAGGCGGTGCAAAGTCTCGTGGATTTGATCCGAGAGCACGACAAGTGGGTGGAGCCTTCCGAGCCAGTGGGCGCTTAAATGCCCAGCGCTGTGTCTCTGCCCTTTGGAATATTTCCAAGGTTGTGTTGGATGAAGTTGCCGAGGAACTGGCGAGCTGCTTCAGCCTGCGAGCGAGTGGGTTTGAGCGTGGTTATGGTGTCCCAATTAAGAATGGCGAGGTGTTGGAGGAGGTCGCGGGTGCCGTCGTTGAGGCGGGGTTCATCGAGAGCCGGTGCGAGGCCCAGTTCATTGAGCATTTTGATTTCCAGCGCATACACGAGGGCAGGGCGCGTCGGGTGAGTATCGAGATGGGCAAGCAGGGTGGAGAAAATTGCGTATATTCCGGGCAATGCGTTTTCTGGTTCGGTGGCTCTTTCGATGAATCGCGTGGCGTAGGCGAGCAGTTGTAGGCGCGGGATGTCATCGCGTAGGGAAGCGTGGGTCGCGTCAATATTTACTTCTCGCAAAGTGTGAAGGTCGGACTTTCGGCTACGGTGAAAAGAAAGCCCGCCTTCAAATAGCAAATCCAGTTTTCCACGAAAAGGGCTCTTTGCGCGGCGCGCGCCCTTGGCCACGGTGCCGAGGCGACCATGTTCAGTTGTGAACCAATGAACGATGAGGCTCGTCTCGGTTAAGGGCCGGACGCGTAGAATGATGCCGTTAGCATTTTCATCCATGAGCAAGGGAGTCCACCGGAAAGCGGCGCGCAAGTCTTTGCAGCAGTCGGTTTTCCTCGTGCTTCATTTTGTGTCGCGCGGCGGTCGTTTTATCATCGAACCCCTGTAAATGCAGCACGCCATGAATCACATAGCGCGTCAGTTCGCGGCCAAGACTTACGTGATATTTTCGGGCATGCTCACTGGCAATGGCAGGACAAATCACCAGTTCTCCGTGGAGCAAGGTGCGGGTGCAATAGTTGAAGGTGATGATATCCGTGGGGCCTTCGTGCTGCAAATGGGTTTGGTTGAGTTGTGCCATTCGGGTTTCATTTACAAACAAGACGGACAGATCAAACGTTTTGATGTATAGCAGTTCGTTTAAAAGCAGCTCCATTGCTTTGCGGACTTCGCGGGAAGCCACAGAGAAGCGTCGTTGTTGGTTGCGGACGCTGAGTTGTTTCATTCCGAGCTACTGCGGGTTTCGTAAGCCTCGATGATTTGTTGCACGAGCGGATGGCGTACCACATCTTTATTGGTGAATTTAACAATGGAAATATCGCGGGAATCTCTGAGGGTAAGCAGTGCTTCGATCAGGCCAGATTGTTTTGATGAGGGTAGGTCGCTTTGGGTGGGGTCGCCGGTAATAACAGCTTTGGAATGGTAGCCCAATCGGGTGAGGAACATGAACATCTGTTCGTTGGTGGTATTTTGGGCTTCATCGAGAATGACGAAGGCGTTGTTGAGCGTGCGGCCGCGCATATAAGCGAGCGGTGCAATTTCGATCGTCTCGCGTTCCATATGTTTTTGCACTTCCTCCACAGGCAACATATCAGTGAGGGCATCGTGCAACGGCCGCAAATAGGGGCTGAGTTTTTCGCGCAAATCACCTGGTAGAAATCCGAGCGCCTCGCCCGCCTCCACCGCCGGTCGGGTGAGAATAATACGCGACACTTCTCCGCGATGCAGTGCGCTGACTGCCATGGTCATGGCGAGATAGGTTTTGCCGGTGCCGGCGGGGCCGATGCCAAAGGTGATATCATGCGCGGCAATGGAATCAAGGTAGGTTTTTTGGCCGATAGTTTTGGGCATCACCTGTGGTTTGCGTGGGGAAGTGGTGATGCGTTTGGTGTTGAGGCTCTTGAGGGCGTCTGCACCGTTTTCCTTTATGGTTTCAATTGCCTTAAGAAATTCACGTTGTCGCGGGCGGTGGCCGGAATCTAACTGAACGCGCAGAGTATCAAAAACATCTTTGGCGCAGTTGAGCGCGCCTTCTTCGCCGTCGAGTTTTATCCAGCCATCTCGCGAGGTTGCGTTGACGCCGAGTTGTTCTTTAAGTAATTTGAGATTATGCGGGTCGTTGTCAAATAACTGTTGGGCTTGCCGTGCACTGTCAAAATTCAAGGTGATGCTGGGCATATTAATTCTGTGCGAGGGCGGCACGAAGTTTGGCTGCAGTTTCGGTGACGGCTTCGGGAATAATTGCTGTTTGGCCGAGTGCCGGCATAAAATTGGTGTCACCTTCCCATCGAGGCACCACGTGTAGATGTAAATGTTCCTGTATGCCGGCCCCGGCTACTTGGCCGAGGTTGAAGCCTATATTGAATCCGGCCGGATTCATTGTTTCGCGCAGTGCGGCTTGGCAGCGGCGGCAGAGTTGCATTAGCTCCAGCAGTTCGTCATCGGTGAGATCTGCCAAATCGGGCACTTCGCGATAGGGCACAATCAAGAGGTGACCGGCATTGTAGGGAAAATTATTCATCACGGCAAAGCAGGTTTTGCCGCGGGCAATCACATTGTTTGCTTCATCATCACTTGATTGCGCGATGGTCGTGAAAATGGAGGCGTCGTCACCATCTGGGCGTTTCGGTCCGAGAATGTATTCAATACGCCAAGGCGCGTGCAGTGCTTCCATTGGCATAAATCTAGGCGGGGTGTGGCGGGTTGTCAAAGGCAACGGTCATTGTTTGAGCAACCAGTTCATCTTCACAGCGGTGCGGTCAAATGTGCCGCGAATTTCCTCGAGCAAATCACCAGTCCAATTGAGATCGCCGGTTTTGGCGATCTCTTCAAGGCGTGAAAGAGCATCGGCAAGTTGGCGCGCACCGAGATTGGCGCTACTGCCCTTGAGCTGATGCGCGGTGCGGGCAACAGCATCGGAGTTTTGTTCGTTGCTGAGCGAATCGATTTGGTGGCCGGTGTCAGTTAAGTAGAGTGAGACAATTTCCCGCAGCATGTCATCGTTTCCGTTGACGCGCAACTGGTCGAGTTGGGATTCATCGAGCAGTGTTGTGTCGTGGGCATTTGCTGGAGGATCAGCTTCAAATCCCAATGATTTATTGAGTGCGCGCTGGAGCTCCTTGAGTTGCACGGGTTTAGAAATGAAATCGTCCATGCCTGCTTCAAGGCAAGAGGCGCGGTCATCATCCTGTGTATTGGCGGTCATAGCGATGATGTAGACGGGCTGTTGACTGGAATCAGCTTGTTCTTTCTGGCGGATACGGCGGGTAGCCTCGAGGCCGTCCACGTTTGGCATTTGGCAATCCATTAGCACAATGTCAAACTCGTCCAAGGATGTGTCCAACACGCCCTGGCCGTCATCCCGTAGCTCTACTTGGTGGCCTAGCTTATTGAGTTGCAGCGTGGCTACACGTTGATTAATGGGGTTGTCTTCCGCCACAAGCACGCGCAATGAACGGTGACTGGCAGCATCGCCCGGTGTCACGGGTTTGGGCGTATGCGGTTTACCAGTAATGGCATTGAGTAGAACTTGACGTAACCTGCCGCGCCGTATGGGCTTGAGGAGTGTGCCCGCGATGCCCAAGGTGCGCAGTAGGCTGGGATCTACTTTGTGCCGACGCGAGGTGAGCAGGATGGTCTTGGCTAACCGGTGAGATTCATGGGTTTGGATTTCATGGACAAGATCCAAGATGTCGTCATCATCGAGAGTGAGGTCAATGAGTATGAGATCGAAATGGCTCTGTTCAGTGAGTCGCTGCCGAGCGCCTTCGCGGGTGGTGGCGGTTGTGAGATGCATTTTCCATTCACCTGTAAATTGAGAAATGGTTTCCCGTGCAAAATCATTTGGCATCACCACCAGCAAATGGTTGGCCTCAAGGGCGTCGCTGGGAGGGGAGGGTTCAGGGCCGGCTTGTTCCATTAGAACAGTAAATTGAAAGGTGGACCCTTCGCCGGGCACGCTTTCAAGTTTCATGTGGCCACCCATCATTTCGGTAAGTTGGCGGGATATGGATAGGCCCAGACCGGTGCCGCCATAGCGGCGGTTTATTGAGCCATCAGCCTGGCGGAAGGCTTCAAATATTTTTTCCTGTTGATCATGCGTGATGCCAATCCCGGTGTCGCGCACAGTAAACTGGAGTTCCACGCCGGCCTCGATTTCCTGTAGTCGGCTGACCGAGACCTGCACTTCGCCTTGCTCGGTAAATTTCACAGCGTTGCTGATGAGGTTGAGGAGCACCTGACGGAGACGTCCGGCGTCGCCGCGATAGAGTCCTTCGCATTCAGCGGGCATGTGGGCGTTGAGCTCGATGAGGTTGGCCTCGGCGCGCAATGCATGAAGTTCCACCGCTTCCTCCATTACTTGGCGCAGTGAAAATTCCGCCTTTTCCAGTTCTAACCGGCCGGCCTCAATTTTGGAGAGGTCGAGAATGTCGTTAAGAATATCCAACAACGCATCAGCACTGGTTCGGACGGTCTGGGCGTATTCGCGTTGATCTTCAGAAAGCTCGGAGGAAAGCAGCAAATCAATCATGCCGATGATGCCGTTCATCGGAGTGCGAATCTCGTGGCTCATCACGGCAAGGAATTGCGCCTTTATTTGAGCGGCATCCACCGCAAGATCACGCGCGCGCGCGCTTTCTTCTTCAGCCAGTTTCAGCGCTGTGATGTCGCGCGATATTCCGATGATGCCGGTGATCATCCCGGACCGGTTCCGAAAGGGAACTTTGGAGACTGACGCCCAAACAGTTCGGCCGTCCACACCGGTTTGTTGCTCCACTTTATTGACCACCGGTTTGCCGGTGAGGATTACGCGTTGTTCGTCTTCATGAAACTCCTTCGCCTGTTCTTCAGGGTGAAAATTGTAATCTGTTTTTCCGATAATTTCATCAGTCGATTGCAAATTCAGGCGGCGGGCGAGAGCGGCGCTTCCTTTGATGAACCGTGACTCGGTATCCTTAATGTAAATTCGATCCGGAACATTCTCAAGCAGAGCGCTGAGTAGATCGCGCTCATAGGTGAGTTGTTCTTCCATGTGGTGTCGTTCTGTGACATCCCAAAACATACACTGCAAGCCGGTGACTTCGCCCGCCTCATTGTGAAGTGGGGTTTTGATTGCTTCCACATGCAGTTCCGTGCCGTCTGGCTGCATATGCACTTCGGTGGTGGCGTAGGTCTCGTCATTCTCCATGACGCGCAAATCATCGCGCCGATATTTGTCTGCTTGATCTTTGGGAAATAAATCGTGGTCAGTCTTGCCGACGATTTCTTCAATGGGCCGGTCGTTAAGTTTGCAAAACTTTTGATTGGCAAATGTGAACCGTCCATCGCAATTCTTGCGCAGAATGTTTTGGGGGATGATTTCCACCAATGAATGGTACAATAACTCTGAAGCGCGCAAAGCTTGCTCGGCGTTTTTTTGTTCGGTGATGTCCACCACCGTACCCTCAAA
>JAPKDK010000331.1 GCA_028872645.1 Verrucomicrobiota bacterium | reverse complement strand
AGGTGCGCGGTGTTGGAGGAATTGTAGCCACCGATGACGAGCAACAGGTCCATCGGTTTTTGCAGGAGCACATCGAGTGCGTCCTGCCGTTCTTGCGTGGCGCCGCAGATGGTATCGAAAAACCGAAAGTGCGAATCGACCTTTGCTGCGCCAAACTTCCGCTCGATGGCGGCCTTGATGCGGCGTTGCACTTCCTCGGTTTCGTTGCGCATCATCGTGGTTTGGTTCGCCACGCCGACGGCTTTCAAATGTTGATCGGGGTCGAAGCCCTCGGAAAATGCGCCCTTGAATTTTTCCAGAAACTCATTTTTGTCGCCGCCGTTTTCGATGTAGTCACAAACGTAATCCGTTTCCTCCAGCGTGAGCACGACGAGATAATGCCCGTTCTTGGAAGTGGCTTGGCTGCTCGTGGCCTTGGTTTCCTCGTGATACGCTTTGCCGTGGATGATGCTCGTGATCTCCTCCTTGGCGTAATTGCGCACGCGCTTCCAAACGCTCATCACGTCGCCGCAGGTGGTGTCCACAAACTGGCAACCTTTCGCCTTGAGTTTTTCCAGCGTAGCCACCTCTGTGCCGAAGGCGGGAATAATCACCACATCATCCGCGCCGAGATCATCAATATCCGCCACCTTGTTGGGGCCGGAAAGAAAGCGAATCCCCATATCGCGAATTTGGTCGTTCACCTCGGGGTTGTGAATAATCTCGCCAAGAATATAAATCGGCTTGTCTGGGAAAACCTTCAACGCCGCATACGCTAAATCAATGCAACGCTCCACGCCGTAGCAAAAGCCAAACTCCTTCGCCAGCTTAATGGTCATTCGCGCGCTCTCGCTCGTCACCTCCCCCGTGGCTCGCAAGCGGTCAACCAGATCGCTCCGATAATGCGTCAACACCTGCGCCTTCACCTGCTCCATCACATCCGGCCGCCGTAAGTTAATGCGCTTGGGCTTCGTCGATTTGGGCGATTTAGATTGAGGCTGGCTAGGAGCGTCAGTGGACATCCCCGTCAACTTGGCATGAGGCGGAGAAAGGGTCGAGTCGATTTGCTAACTCACCAGCCAATTCAAAATTGCATTTTGGGCATGGAGGCGGTTTTCGGCTTGGGTGAAGATGGTGTTGGCGTGGGCCTCGAGGGTGGGTTCGTCGATTTCTTTGCCTCGGTGGGCGGGGAGGCAGTGCATGACTAGGGCGTCGGCGTTGGCGCGTTTTATTAGGGGTTCGTTGATTTGGTAATCGGCGAAGTCTTGTTCGCGTTGGGCGGCTTCGGCTTCTTTGCCCATCGAGACCCAGACGTCGGTGTACAATAAATCTGCGCCTTCGGCGGCGGCGTTGGGGTCTTCGGTGACGGTGATGTTGCCGCCGGATTTTGCGATGAGGTTGGGGCAGGGTTGGTGGGTTTTGGGGGCGGCGATGCGGAGTTGAAAGTTGAGCTTGGCGGCGGCCCAAATCCAGCTGATGGGGACGTTGCACGCGCCGTCGCCGATGAAGGTGACGACTTTGCCGGCGATGGGTCCGCGCAATTCCTGGTACGTGAAAATGTCGGTGATGATTTGGCAGGGATGCTCGGTATCGGTCAGCGCGTTGATGGTGGGGATGCCCGACCACTCAGCGAATTCCTCGACATCGCTTTGCGCGAAGGTGCGGATGACCGCGCCGTGTACCATCCGGCCCAGCACGCGAGCGGTGTCCTTGAGCGGTTCGCCGCGGCCGAGCTGGAGGTCGTTGGCGCTGAGGAACATCACGCTGCCGCCCAGCTCGCGGATGCCCACCTCGAAGGAGACGCGGGTGCGCGTGGAGGATTTGGTGAAAATCATTGCCCACGTTTGGCCCGCGAGCGGTTGGTGCTGGCTGTCGCCGCGCTGGGCTTTCATCACGCTGGCGTTTTCCAGAATGGTCTCGATGGACTTGGCGTCCATCGCTTCGATGCTCAAGAGATGTTTCATTGTGCGAGTTCTTTGATGACGCTTTCGATGAGGGCAAGGCCTTCGTCGGCGTCGGCTTTTAAAATGTTCAGCGCCGGTAGCAGTCGAAAAACGCGCGCGCCGGCGGGGATGGTGAGTAGTCCGGCGGCGTGCAGTCGCTCGACGATTTGCACCGAGGCGGGCCGTTTGTTTTCGGCAAAGGCGGCGATGCCTTCGGCCAGTTCCACACCAATCATCAAGCCGAGCCCGCGCACTTCGCGTAGCACGTTGGGATGGGCGGCGATGAGTTGGCCGATTTGTTCGGCTAAATGATTTCCAATCTCGGTGGCATTTTGCGCGAGGCCATCGCGTTCGATAATCTCGATGGCTTTCAGCGCGCCCGCGCTCACCAGCGGTGTGCCACCAAAGGTGGTGCCGTGCGTGCCGGGGCCGAGCAAATCCTGCAAGGGCGCGCTGGCCCAGATGGCGCCCATCGGCAAACCGGCGGCGAGGCTCTTGCCCATCGAACAGGCGTCGGGCGCGAAGTCCGCGTGCGCGGCCATAATGGTTTGCCAGCCAAAAAAGTTTCCCGTGCGGAAATGGCCGCATTGTACTTCATCGAGTAACAGCAGCAAATTGCGTTCGTCGCACAGCTCGCGCAGGCCGAGGAGATAATCAGGCGAGGCGCAGTTGACGCCGCTTTCGCCTTGGATGGGCTCCACGAGAATCGCGCCGGTGGCGGGCGAGATGGCCTCGAGCATGGCGTCGAGATCGCCGTAAGGAACGTGGCGGAAGCCCTCCACCGCGGGCGCGAAGCCTTCCTTCACCTTGGGCTGTCCCGTGGCGGCGATACCCGCGAGCGTGCGGCCGTGGAAAGAGCCGAGCGTGGTGAGTATTTCAAACTGGCCATCCTCCGCGCCGCGCAGCCGCGCGAGCTTGTAAAGCGCCTCGTTGGCTTCCGC
>JAPKDK010000045.1 GCA_028872645.1 Verrucomicrobiota bacterium | reverse complement strand
GTTTCGGTCTTTACCCATAATGTCTTTACGGTTGCACAGCCACAACAAAACGGCGGCTAAAAGCGGCGCGACAATCACGGTCACCGCCTGCGCCATTACGATGGCCGCCAATGGTTTGGTGCCGGTTTTGATGACAAACATTGCCACGCCCATACCGATCAGCAGTACTGCGGCGGTCATATAACGCGGCCATTTATCTTCTGGCCCACTACCCAACCCAAGGCCATCGGACAGCACAAACCCGCCCACCATCGAGTTGATGAGGAACGAGGAATACGCCGCAGAAAAAAGTCCAAGACAAAATAGCGCTTTGCCCCAACTGCCAAATAGCGGCTCCAATTGCATTGCTACATCGGCGGCCCCTTCGAGCTTAACCCCTTTGAGCGCCGCAGCGGCTGTGCCCATTATCATCAGCGTGATCGCCGCCATCAGCAGCACACCCACGCGAGAATCAATGAGGCTCGACGGCAAGTCCTCTCGTTGGATTCCCTTTTGTCGCACGAGATAAATTTGGAAATACGCCGCGGCAATCGCAAAAGTTGTTCCCACCAAACCGAGCACGGAGATGTCGAGCGAGCCCATGCTGGTTGGCGCGAGTCCACGCGCCCATTCGGTGAGGTTTGGTTTGGCGAACAATAAATTGGCGGCAAACGCGAGCAGCATCACTCCCACGAAAACCATCATTAGTTTCTCCAGAGCGCGATACAGGTTTTTGAAGAAAAACAAAAACGCAATGGCCGCCGCATTGAAAACTATCACAATGGAGTCAAATTGGAAATACGCCTCGAAGGCGCTGTGAACGCCGAGGTTGTTTCCAAATTGAAATGCCGAGGCAACGAAGAAAATGGAGACACCAATCAACACCGCCAACCAACGCCCCGCGCGATCGGCCAGCAATTGTCCGGGCGATTCCTTGGCCACGACGCCCAATCGCGCGGCCATTTGAATGAACGTCAGCATAAAAATCGCCGAAGCGAGCACGACCCAACTCATACTGTAGCCGTTCTCAGCGCCAACTTTGGAACTGGTGAGAATGCTGCCGGGACCAATGACGACGCAAGCGGTGATGAGTCCGGGCCCGAGAGCGCGATGCCAGCGGCGTGGAGCGGGTGCGTTGTCGTCAGTCATTGGCGGAGTGTAAAGCCAGGGCTTCTCCCGTGTCGAGCGCGGCAAGAAGTTGGGTGATGGTTTGGGTTTGATTGGGAAGAATGGCGAGCGACGCGATTTCGTTTAGTGGCTCAAGCACGAAGCTGCGTTGATGAAAACGCGGGTGCGGGAGAGTCAGGAAATCAGTGTCGCACGTTTCGCTTTTAAAGGCGATGAGATCGAGGTCAAGTGAGCGGGGTTCGTTTAACACTGCCTTGGGTTTGCGCCCAAATTGGATTTCGATTTGCTGGAGTTTGGCAAGCAGCGATTCGGGGGTTTCATTTTCCAACGGCTTGAACGCGACGGCGGCATTGATGAAATTAGGCGAATCGGGCGGGCAATCGACAGGGGTGCTTTTCCACAGGGATGATTTGTGGATGGGAGCGTTGGAAAGTTTTTGCAGTTCGCCGAAGGCGTTTTGAATGTTAATGGCGGGATTGCCAAGGTTTGAACCCAGAGAAATTAAACACAGATGTTCAGGATATTTAGGGTTTTTTATATCCTGTTCATCGTGAATATCTGTGTTCATTCCAGCCCCAAAACATCCTGCATATTGTAAAGGCCGGCGGACTGCCTGGTGGCCCACTGGGCGGCGCGGAGGGCTCCATTGGCGAAAGTTTCGCGGCTGGCAGCTTTGTGCGTGAGCTCGAGGCGTTCGCCGGCGCCGGCATAAATGACAGTGTGATCGCCCACCACATCGCCGCCGCGGAGGCTGTGCATTCCGATTTCTTCATCCGTGCGCGCGCCCACGATGCCTTCGCGGCCGTGGCGAAGGGTCTCTTTTTGTTGGTCACGCACTTCGAGTAAAATTTCTCCAAGCGTGGCAGCCGTGCCGCTAGGGGCATCCACTTTGTGGCGGTGATGCATTTCCACCACTTCCAAATCAAAACCCGACCCGAGGATTTCCGCAGCTTTGCGCGTGAGCCAAAAGAGGGTATTAACGCCGGTGGAATAATTGCTGGCCCAAACGATTGGGACTTCGGTTTTGTGATTCAGAATTTCGGTTTTTTCCTCCTCTGTGTGGCCGGTGGTGCCTATGACGAGTGCTTTGCCATGCTTGGCGCACAATGCGGCACAGGCGGCGGTGGCGCTGTGCAGGCTGAAATCAATAACCACATCGCAGTCGGCAATAAGGGCGGATAAGTCATCGCTTTCATCCACGCCGGCGACGATTTCGATGCCGTCCATTGCTTCGCCGCACGCAATGAGCATTTGCCCCATTCGCCCTCGTGAACCATGGATGATGACCTTGGTCATAAAATTATTTAAGCACGCCCGTCGCCTTGAGTGTGGCGCGAAGTTTGCGGCGGTGATCGGGATTCATTTTCACCAGCGGCAGGCGGTATTCTTCCCTGACCAGTCCCATCATCGCCAGCGCGGCCTTGACCGGGACGGGATTAGTTTCGATGAACAAATCTTTGAACAGCGAATAATACTTTTCGTGCAACTTCAGCGCGCCCTTTGCGTCGCCACTGAGAAAGCTGTGCACCATTTTGGTAAGCTGCCGCGGGATAAGATTGCTCGAAACACTGATGACGCCCTTCGCGCCGGCGGCCATAAAGGGCAGCGTGAGGGCGTCGTCGCCACTGAGAATGGTAAATTGTTTGGGCAATGCGGCGCGCAATTGACTGACACGATCCACATCGCCCCCGGCTTCCTTGATGCAAACGATGTTGGGACAATCCGCCGCAAGGCGAACTGCCGTGGGCACGGCGATTTCCACGTTGCAGCGACTGGGGACGCTGTAGAGGACGATCGGCAAGTTGGTGGAATCGGCGATCTTGCTGAAGTGCGCGTAGAGGCCATCCTGCGAAGGCTTGTTGTAATACGGGCAGACCTGCAGCGAGCCATTCGCGCCAGCGTATTCGGCGGACTTGGTGAGGTAAACCGCTTCCTCTGTGGAGTTCGCCCCACTGCCGGCGATGATTTTGCAGCGACCTTTGGCATAGTAAACCGCCAGCTCGATGATGCGCACGTGTTCCTCAAAATCCACCGTGGGCGATTCACCGGTGGTGCCTACGGGCACAATGCCGTCCACTCCGCCTTTGACCTGCAACTCCACGAGTTTCTTGAGTGCAGTCTCATCCAATCGCCCTTTTTTGAATGGCGTAACCAATGCGGTGTAAACTCCCGTAAACATTCTGCGCGGACGCTAACAGGTGGAGGCGTGTGGACTCAAGGGAATTGGTAAGGACGCGTTGTGCGAGTCCCCATCGTTACACCGCCATTGTGCCTTCAAATACAAATTGCGCAGGGCCGGTAAGTTGTACGTTGGAAAACTTCTCGCTATCGCTCTCGAAATCCACGCTGAGAGTGTCACCGCCGAGTACGGTTACTTGCACATCGGCGGGCCAATCATTGAGTTGGGCGGCGAGGATGGCGCTGGCGCAAACGCCGGTGCCGCACGCAAGTGTTTCTCCCACGCCGCGCTCGTAAGTACGCACGTGGATTTTTCCAGGAGACAGGGTTTGCACGAAATTCACATTGGTGCCCGCGGGCGCAAAGTGATCGTGATGACGGATCTCATCACCAAGGCTGGCCACCATCGCGGCATCGGCATCGTTCACAAAGAGCACCGCGTGCGGGACGCCGGTGTTGAGCGAGTGCACGATTTGCTCGCCAGCGCTTGTTGCGATTGATTGATTGAGCTCGAGGCTGTGGGGATCGGTTAGGTTTACCGTCACGGTGGTGTCGCCAATGGTGGCGCGAATGAGGCCGCATGCGGTTTCAAAACTCAACTCCCCTTTCCCGCCGATGGTGTGCTGGATGTAACTGGCAAAACACCGCGCGCCGTTGCCGCACATTTCGGCATCGCTGCCATCGGCGTTGTAAAAATCCCATGCCCAATCGCCATCGCCTTTGGCGTTCCTTAGCAAAATGAGCCCATCGGCACCCACGCCACGCTGACGATGGCAAAGTTTGGCGATTTGTTCGCGGCTGAGCGTCACGCTGCCATCGCGATTATCGATCAGTACGAAGTCATTTCCCGCACCGTTCATTTTGGTAAATTGAATTTGCACGGGAAATGATTAGTGGAAATCCGCCGCCAAATCAATCACAGCCATAATTTGGCCGGGTGGAGCCGGTTTTGATGCGCCACCATGTTCCGAAGACAAGCGCCAATTTGTGAAGACGACCAAGACGTGTGGGGCGCGGATCGAGCACGCGAAACTTGCAATCCTCCATACGGCGCAGCAAGCGCCAGTACACTGCGCCCATGGCTTCGGCGGCAACCATGGCGCGACGGTCGGCACTCGGCAACAGATCGGATGCTAACTGATAATGGCCGCGCGCGCGCACGGCGATGTCGGCAGCGAGGTTGTGAAAGGCTGTGGAGTATTTTAAATCCAGTAAAGACTGGGGGTCCACGCCGTATTTTCCCATCTCGGCCACGGGCATATAAATACGGCCGCGGCCGGCATCATTGCCCACGTCGCGCAGGATGTTGGTGAGTTGTAGGGCTTTCCCAAGGTTCACGGCATATTCCTGGCAGGCGTCATTGCGGTAGCCGAAAATTTCAATGCTTAACAGGCCCACGACAGAGGCGGCACGGTAGCAATAACGATCGAGGTCATCGAGAGTTTCAAAACGATCCTGTTCGAGATCCATTTCCATACCTCGAATGAGTTCATCAAAATGCTCGAACTTGAGACCATATTGTTCAATGACCGGTTGCAACGCCTGATTGACTTGAATGCGTGGCTGCCCGCCCTCGCAAGCGCGTTGAACGTCTTCGCGCCAATCCTGCAATGTGGAGGCGCGTTGTTCGCGGGGTTGGGTTTCCTCATCAGCAACGTCATCGATTTGCCGACAGAAAGCGTAGAGCGCGTTCATGGCAAGGCGTCGGCGCCTGTCTAGCGCCACAAAGGCGAGAGCCAGGTTGGAGGCACTGCGCCGCGTGATGGCCTGACTGGCCTCCAGGGCGGCGCGATTATTCGCGGTCGCCGTCGTCACCACTGGTTTCGCCAGAGTTGGAAAGGCCGAGCTGCTGCATGCGATACCGAAGAGAATGGCGGGTCATTTTCAGCATCTCTGCGCTTCGGTTCACAGCGTATTGGTTTTTCTCGAGGGCGGTGGTGATCATGCGGCGCTCAAAGTCCGCCACCGCCTCGGCAAAGCCAAGGTCGAACTTGATTTCAACGCCGTTGTCATCATCTTCCCGGAGGCGCATTTCCATTTTAAAATCGGGCAGACTTGAAGGCAGCACTTCATCGGTTTGTTCAAGAATAGCTGCGCGTTCCATTACGTTACGCAATTCGCGCACATTGCCGGGCCAATTGTGGCTCAGCAGTATTCCTGAAGCTTCCTTGGAAAGTTTCATCTCGCTGCGGCCCATTTTTCTGCAGTTTTGATCGAGGAAATATTCAGCCAACAGCACCACGTCATCGCCACGTTCACGCAGGGGTGGCGGGCGAAATTTCATCACGTTTAGGCGATGATATAAATCTTCACGAAAATCATTTTCTTTGATGGCCGTCACGATGTCACGGTTGGTCGCTGAAATAATCCGTACGTCAACTTGCTTCTCCTCATTGCCTCCCACCCGCGTGAACGAGCCATCCTCGAGAAAACGCAACAATTTGGCCTGCAATGGCCGGCTCATGTCGCCAATCTCATCAAGAAAAATGGTGCCTCCATCCGCTTCTTCCACACGACCGCGTTTGGTGCGAAGCGCGCCGGTGAAGGCGCCTTTTTCATGCCCGAAGAGTTCGCTCTCCAAAAGGGTTTCGGGAATGGCGGCACAGTTGAGGCGAATGTATTTTTTATCATTCCTCCGACTAAGAGAGTGGATGGATCCGGCAACGAGTTCTTTGCCAGTGCCGCTTTCGCCGAGGATGAGCACGGTGGAATCTGTGGGGGCCACGGTTCGAATAAACTGACGCAGCTCCATCGTCTGGGGCGACTCGCCGACGATTTGGTGCACCTCATAAATCCTACTGCCATGTGACCGCGCACGTAACGTTTTGTTTTCCGCGATGAGCTCAAAATGATCGCGGCAGCGTTCCACCGCGTGCAGCAATTCCTCAGGCGCAAATGGTTTGGAAAGGTAATCCGCCGCGCCGGCTTGAATGGCTTCGACCGCGAGCTTGGGAGTGGCAAAGGCAGTGATAAGAATGACCTGCAGATTGGGGTAATCCTTGGCCATCGTACGGATGAGATCGTAGCCGCTCATCCCACCAAGGCGACCATCAGTGATCACCATAAAAAATTTCGCCCCGGGTGCAGCCATCATCTCGAGGGCATCTTCGGCCGACTCCGCCAACTCCACAGCAAAGCCATCGTCGCTGAGCATCTCACGCACGGTCTCGCGCATGTTTGGCTCATCATCAACTACTAGGACCGGCGGGAGGTTAGGTTTCATGACTGGGCGTCGTTAAAGGGCTCGGGTAGGGAAGGTTAGGATAAATTCAGTGCCGGTTCCAAGCTCCGAATCCACTCGGATTTGGCCACCGTACAGCTCGGTATTTTGCTTTACGATGGCGAGCCCCAGGCCAGTCCCTTTTTCTTTGGTGGTGAAATACGCCTCAAAGATGCGTGTAACCTTATCTTTCGGCACGCCCACCCCGCCGTCCTTTATCCGAATCTCAATCATATAATTGCGCAAAGGTTGGCATGAAATTTTAATAACGCCTCCCGTGGATGTTGCCTCACGGGCATTTACAAGCACGTTCACAAGAATCTCACGTAAATGAGCCCGCTGCATCATGAGTGGCGGCAGCGCATCAGAAATCTGCTGCTTAATCGTGATTTCAAAGTTGGATGCAGCCGGAAATGCATTCTCAATAGAAGAATGCATTTCATCCTTCACATTGAGTCGCTCCACCCGTCCTTCCGAAAGCCGCGCGTAACCCATTAACTCCGTTAAGATCATATCCGAGCGATCCACCTCGCTACGAATCATGTTGAGCTGTTTGATTGCCCTTGCATTCTCCCCGGTCAAATGCCGCTGCATGGAAAACGCTGCGTTGTTGATAATCGAAAGAGGGTTTTTGAGGCGATGTGCAATTTCCGCAGCAAGGCGTCCGGTCGAACGTAACTGCTCCCGGCGCAAAGTATACTCCCGCAATTCCCGTTGGGAAATCTGGTCACGATCAAACAACACCTGCACGCCGTAGCACAGCGCCGTCATCAATACGAGAAAGAAGATTCGAATCATAAACAAAGAACTTTCATATTGATCCTGCGCCAAGGCGTTCGCCTGGGATACCACCTCAACGGTGGCCGCGTCGGGAAACACTTCGCTTAAGTTATTATCCAAACCCGTGACCTGCGAGAACCAACCTTTCCAGATAAAAATGGCCGCCGCGTAACCCGCGGTGGTAAGCAGGTTGATCGAAATCTGCGTCGCCGGAATGGGGATGCTAATGGTGTTGCGAATAATGAGCACCACAAAAACATAGTACACCATGCTCTCGAGCCCGCCGGTGATGACCACCAACGCCGACACCACCATGGCGTCCACAAAAGTCATCACCAGTGTCACCCAGTGTACCACGCGCAGTGGCCAACGATTGAAAAACAACAGGAACACAACCGCCCCCACGTTGACGAGGACATAGCCGATGAAAAATTCCTGCACCGGCTCCAACGCCACATCCAACCATTGCGTCCCTTTAAATTCATCGGTACAAAAAAGGATGTAGCCAGTGATAGCCAACACGAAAACTTTGATCGGCACACCCAGATCGCGCTCCATCAGCTTCAACCGCGCGTACCGTTCGTCCGGATCAATGGACGAGGTGCTAAC
Organism: Verrucomicrobiota bacterium; assembly: GCA_028872645.1. Taxonomy (GTDB): domain Bacteria; phylum Verrucomicrobiota; class Verrucomicrobiia; order Limisphaerales; family UBA1100; genus JACNJL01. Next base: position 6,783 of record JAPKDK010000045.1, on the reverse strand, counting down.
GAGCTCGAAAAAGCGCTTAATGTTTTCGATTACTGACATTCGGAAACGGAGGTTTTACGACGAGAGCCCCACCGACTGCAAGGCCGCTTCCACGATGGCCTCGACGGGTTCTAGTCTTCCAAAGCCTTCATAGCCACAGGCGAGATCGCCTTCAGCCGGACCAATGAATTGCGCGCCGCGTTTTCGCAGTAACGCCACATTTGCCTGCGTGGCGGGATGGCTCCACATTTTTCCATTCATCGCCGGGGCAATCATCATTTTTGCATCGGGATTCAACGCCAGCGCAATACAGCCCAGTGCATCGTCTGCCAGTCCGTGAGCAAGCTTGGCGAGGCTGTTGGCTGTGGCGGGGGCGATGAGCAACAAAGCCGCCTCATCCGCCAGCCGAATGTGCGTGGGTCGCCACCCATCCTCTTCATCATAAAGGCTGGTGATCACGGGATTGCGCGAGAGTGTTTTGAACGGAAGCGGCGTCACGAATTCCTGCGCGTCGCGCGTCATCACCACTTGCACACTCGCCCCGGATTTCGCGAGCAAACTGCACACATCAACCGCCTTGTGAGCGGCGATAGAGCCGGTCACTCCCAGCACAATGATTTTGGTTTCAGCCATTAGTTTTTTGCAATCGTGTAAATATCCTGCAATGCGCGCGCATCCGCCGCGCGTGTGCCGCTCACCACCACGTGATCAAATTTGCCCTGCTGTGCCATCTCCGCTTCCGCAACTGCAAGCCGTTTGGCAACCACCTCCGGCGTATCCTCGCCGCGCGATTCCAGCCGCGCCCGCAACGTTGTCGCATTTTCAGCCACAATAAAAACGGTAGTCAATGCTTTTGCTAACGCCGAGTCTTTTCGAGCCATACCGGTAAAAGCCAGCGCGCCCTGCACGTCATTCACCACTATCACATCTTGCCCCGCCGCCAAGGCCTCAGTCACGGCGAATTTCATGGTGCCGTAGCCTTGGCCGTAAACTTCGGCGTGCTCTAAAAACTCAGCGGCCGCCACGCGACGCTCGAATTCCTCTACACTCAAAAAATGATAGGCCTCGCCGTCCACCTCGTCTTCGCGCGGGGCGCGGGTGGTGCAGGTGACCACTCGGGTGAGTGATTCGTTGTTGGCCAGCAATCGTTGTGCCACTGTGGTTTTCCCCACTCCCGACGGGCCGGAGAGCACGAGCAGCACCGGTTGAGTGTCGGCCGCCATCACTCCACGTTTTGAACTTGCTCGCGAAATTTTTCCAACTCGCTTTTGAGCGTGACCACCAACCGTGAAACAGATGCGTCGTTTGCCTTCGAGCCGATGGTGTTAATCTCGCGGTTCATTTCCTGTGAAAGAAAATCCAAAGTGCGACCGACAGGCCCCTTCGCTTTTGCGCAATCGGTGAATTGTCCAAAGTGGCTTTCCAGCCGCGTAAGTTCCTCGGTAATGTCGATGCGGTCGGCGAACATCGCCGCTTCTTTCAGCAAGCGCTCATCATCGCCCTTGCCTAACTCCAACCCGGCGGCGACCAGACGTTCGTGCAACTGCTCGCGATGCCGCTTCACAGTGGAGGGGGCAAGCTTCGAAATCTTCTTCACCGCCTTTTGCATCGTGCCAATGCGTTGCTGTAAATCCTTTTTTAAATTTCCTCCCTCGCACGTGCGCATCGTCAACAATTCCCCAAGCGCATCGCGGATTGACTTACGCAGTGTCGACCACAAACTTTCCACATCCAACCCCTCATCAGTCTGTTTCAACACTCCGGGCGCGCGCAAAATAGTATCGATCCCCAAGTCGTCCTTCAACTTAAGCTCCTTGGCCAACTTACGATATTCGCGCGCATACCGCTTGGCGAGGTCGGCATCGAGTTTCACACCAGATCCATCCCCATTAGTGGCGGACAACCCCACGCGCGCCACAATCCGGCCGCGCGAAATCCGCGCATTGATTTCATCGCGCGCCCGGCTTTCCAGCGCGTCTAACTCACGGGGGAGATACAACGATAGTTCCGCCTGCTTGCGGTTCACCGTGCTGATTTCAACTGTTAGTTTGACACCATTGCGCGCCGCCTCGCCGCGGCCGTAGCCGGTCATTGATTTCATGGGCAGAAAAGTGTGACAGAAAACCGGTTCATATAGAAGCACGGAACGTGGTGGTGTGACACAAACTAAAGCGCTTCGCTGACGCGTTCGATCGCAATGGCTTTGCCCGTGGCTCCATCGATTTCAATAATCACGCCTTGCAACAATACCCGTCCTTTGGCCACCGGAAAACGATGCGGTTGGCTGGTGAGAAAACGGTTCACCACCGGTTCCCATTCGCGGCCGATCACGCCATCATGCGGCCCTGTGAATCCCGCATCACACAGAAACGCCGTGCCGCCGGGAAAAATAGTTTCATCCGCCGTTTGCACGTGCGTGTGCGTGCCCACCACCGCGCTCACATCGCCATCCAGCATGCGGCCCATTGCAATCTTTTCACTGGTCGCTTCCGCATGAAAATCCACAAAAATAACTGGCGCGAGCGGAGCCAGCTTTTTCACTTCCTCCGCCACCATGCGAAATGGGTTTTCCATTTCGCCACGCATGAACGTGCGCCCCTGAGCGTTGATAATCCCCACGGAGGGCAGTCCGGCACGTTCAAACAATGTGCTGCCCTGCCCCGGCGTGCCGGCCGGATAATTTGTCGGGCGCACAAAACGCGGCTCGCTGTCGAGCAACTCGATCACCTCGCGCTGATCCCAAAGATGGTCACCACAAGTCATAATGTCCACGCCCGCATCAAAAATTTCGGACGCCTTCTCACGATTGATGCCGCTGCCGCCCACGGCGTTCTCCCCATTGGCAATGACCAGATCGAGCCGGTGGCGGTCGCGCAGCCTGGGCACTAATCCACGCACAGCATGGCGACCAGGTTTGCCGACAATATCACCGATGAATAGCAATTTCACGCGGCAAACCCTAGCGGTTGGAACGCTCGGGTGCAATCTGCTTGTCATTCCCGGCCCCATGGTGACAATAGGCGGCCCATGAAATTCGCAAAACTCTTTGGCCTCGTTACCGCTATATTTTTAGTCTCGAACACGCGAGCCGCAAGCGTATCTATGGATATGGCCCAAGCCGCCAATGCCCTGCTTGCCAGCCTCAATGAAAAGCAAAAGCTAAAGGCAACCTTCACTTTTGATGGTGATGCACGGACGTACTGGCATTTTATCCCTGCGGAAATGCTCAAGGGCGGCCATCGCAAAGGATTGCAAATCAAGGAGATGACCGGCCCTCAACGCAAGTTGACCCACGCGCTCCTCAAGACCGTACTCAGCGAAGGCGGCCACACAAAGGTTCGCAACATTATGTTTCTCGAAGACATCCTTTATGTTTTGGAAGGCAAGGGACGGCGATTTGTGCGCGACTCGGAGGCGTATCATGTGCTGGTGTTTGGCAAACCCGGTCTCAAGGGCGCATGGGGATGGCGCTTCGAAGGGCATCATCTTTCGCTGAATTATACGATCGTGAACGGCAAGTTGACGGGTGTGCCTTCCTTTTGGGGCAGCAATCCGGCGGTTTGTGATTTTGGCCCGGGACGACGGTTGATGGCGTTAAAGGTCGAGGAAAATCTTGCCCGCAAACTGCGGCTCTCTTTAGGTGAAAAGCAAAAGAAGATGGCCGTGATCGCCGACAAGGCACCTCTTGATATCCTCACCGCCGCCCTGCCAACCGCCAAGGCATTGGAGCAAACCGGCGTTGCGTATAGCGAGTTAAGTAAGGCCAACCAGAAGCTGATGATCGCGTTAATTAAGGAATATATTGATCGCCATCGCGCCGTCGTGGCGAAAGAAGACTGGGCAAAAATTGAAAAGGGCGGATTGGCAACGATTCGCTTCGCATGGGCCGGCAGCACGAAACAGTTTGAGCCGCACTACTATCGGGTGCAAGGCCCCAGCTTTTTATTGGAATACGCCAACACACAAAATGGCGCCAATCACGTACATGCCACATGGCGCGATTTCAAAGGCGATTTCGGCCGTGATCTACTGCGCGAACACGTTAGGGAAAATCATTAATGGAGGAGACAGTTGAAAATTTGGTTTCGTTCAATGTCGGTGACCGGCTGGAAGTGGAAATTGCCGACATGGCTTTTGGTGGTGATGGGGTCGGCAAGGTGGACGGATTTGTTGTGTTCGTGCCTTTTGTGATTGTCGGCGAAGTGGCGTTGGTGGAAATCACTGAGCGCAAAAGCGATTTTGCCCGCGCGCGATTGCTGCAAGTCATCACCCCCTCGCCCGATCGCGTGGATCCCAAGTGCCAATATTTTGGCGAATGTGGCGGGTGCCAATATCAGCACATCGATTATGAGGCGCAGGGACGCATCAAGCTGGAGCAAGTGCGCAATATCTTCGCACGCGTCGGTGGATTTGCCCCCGAGGTGGTGGGTGAGCTCATCCCCTGCCCTTCCCCATACGGCTACCGCAACCGCATTATGATCCGCCGCCAATGGGATAAGTTTCAGCAAAAAGCCATCTACGGTTTCCTGCGCGCGGAGAGCCGGTTGGTGGTGGACCTCGAACGCTGCGAAATTGCCGAGGAAGCGCTCAATGAACAGTTGCAACAAGTGCGCGAAGATCCGCCGCCGCGCAATATGCAAAAGGTCGTGCTGCGGATGATGCCCGATGACTGGGAAATGCATCCCGATTCATTTTTCCAAAACAACTTCTCGCTGCTGCCTAAACTGGTGGAAACTGTGCGCAGCCGCCTCGCCGATGCGTCCACAAAATATCTGGTGGACGCTTATTGCGGCATTGGGTTTTTCAGCCTTTCAATGGCCGATTTGGTGGAGGGATTTGTGGGCATCGACATCGACAAACAATGCATCCTGCCCGCGCGCAAAAATCTTGCCGCGCGTGGAATTGAAAATGGCGAGTTTGTCCAGGGTAAAACCGAGGAACACATGGACGCCATGCTCGAACGTTTTCCGGCGGACGACACCACGCTCATTCTCGACCCTCCACGCAAGGGGGTTCACAAAGAAGGATTAGAAATGTTAGCCAACGCCAAACCTCGCCAGGTGATTTATGTGAGTTGCCATCCGGCCACGCTCGCGCGTGATCTCAAGTGGCTTTGTGAACAAGGCTATGAATTGAAGAGCGTCACCGCGCTGGATATGTTCCCCCAAACCCAGCACGTAGAATGCGTGGCCGACCTTCGCCGCACCTAAAACGGCACCCCCCCACGGCGCGACACAAACAGCTCCCACGCAATCCGCTGCAGATATTCCGCGTCCCGCTCATTGATTTGGTGAAGCCCGCCATTGGAAAGGCCGAGTGGAGTTTGCCATGTCAAAAAAGCATACATCACACAGGCATTCAAATAAGCGCCATGGGCGGTGGGTAACTGGCCGCGCGCGCGCAATTGAATGTTGTTGTCGCCTCGCATTTCCACCATCTGCCACGCGCGGCCGCCGGGGATGACTGGGAGATTTCCGCTGCGTTGCGCCACCAAGCGATAGGCGCCCTCGGAGCGGTCAAGAAATTCTGCTTCTGAAAAAATGGAATCCGCCCGTGATTGCGGCATGAAGAGCGCCGTTTGAGTGCGGGCGGTACGCACAGCTCCATCGAGTCGCTGTACGGAGTTGAGCAGCCGCTGCCAACCGTACACGGGAACAAGGCTGTGCTCCTGCAGAATGACTGCGTGCCAAGTGAGTCGGTTGGTAAAGGTAAGTGGATCCTGAATGGTATGCGAAATATTCGTGCGACTGGAAATATCGGCCATGTGGTTGTCAAGGGCGTAGCCGTACGGCGCGCGCATGGTGGCCTTGATTTTGAGTTTACCGGTTCGGCTCATGCGGGTGAGCACTTCGGGCATGTTATGACCGGCGGTGAGTGCGTTACCGAGAAACAACACTCGAAGAGTATCCGGCAATACAGCGCGATTAGTGGAAAGCAGCGCGGGATTGTTCGTGCGTGCCCATTGCCGCACGGGGATAATCGTTGCGCCGCGCGCAAAGGGCAGCAGCGCAAAGCTACGGCGGGCCTGTTGGTTGTTTAATCGCAACCCCATGCGCCACGGAGCCTGCGATGCGGTGGCTTCCTGCCAACCGTTAAAGATCAGCATTCCTAAAACCAAAATGATCAGGTTGCGTTGCATATATCCGGCCGCTTCTGGGCGGCTCCTTCAATGTACCCCAATTTCGCGCGCGGTCAATTGTTAGCTCGGTTGTTACCAGATTATGTTGTTACTGCATAAAATAGTAACCACGTTTTAGGGGATGTTTTGCGTTTCGGGGTCGATCTTGATTAATCACCAAACCATAACTGCAAGTCGTGTAACAAGCCCCCAAGGTTTGACCCTATCTGAATCAATTGTGGGCTTAAGCCCTTACGGGTCGCCAGCAGGAGGGATTAGGAATGAGTGAAAATCAGCCATTAATAGGCTAAAGGAAGTCAAAGCTTGAAATACATGCAGTCAATAAATCTAAAAGTTTCCGCACTTTGTAGCAGTATCAAAGGCCGGCAACTATGGTCACTCAACACACCCATTTGCAACGTGTTTCACACTTTCACAACCTAACTTGATCACTGTTTTTACGGGGTCTTTACCGTGAACAATGAATATATGGCTCGCCACCCTCTATTTTTCCTGCACGGCATTGGTTGCCTGATCTTGTTGGTAGTCCGTGATTTAGGATCACTCACTGTCACTCATTACAGCTCACGCAATTTCAGGAGTTGTGATAACCACGCAAAACTCAAAAAATACACGCAAGCAGAGAGCAGCCTGTTAAAAAAAGCTGTTTTTGTGGGGAAAAATCA
>JAPKDK010000044.1 GCA_028872645.1 Verrucomicrobiota bacterium | reverse complement strand
GAAGCGCAGGCGGAAGCCATCCGCGAGCGGTTGGTGAGCGATGATATCCCTGCCGCCTGCCGCGAGGTGGTGGCCGGCTACATTTCAAACGCCAAGGCTGCTGTGGAAAACTTGACCACCGGCAGCCAGCCGTTGCTGGCCCTCACCGATTGCCTCACGCATCAACTTGATTCGTTGGATGCGTAGCTTCGGTTACTCCACGCTTCCGGTGCGGCGGAAGATGTACGCTTCGTGATTAAAATCCTTCAGCGTGACGCGCAAGCGATTGGAAAATTCCTGTAGCTCCACTTCACAACTTACCGGAGGCTGTGCGTGCGGCCAGCGGAATTTAGTGTGAAAAACATCTCCGGTCGCCTGCCACGGCCCGGCCAGCAGGGTTCGGACGGAGAGCTGGGCAAGGACGCTGGGCGATGCAGGCACGTGGGGCAACAGTCCGTCGGCGGCAAGCTCAGCGGCGCTTGCGCGGTGGCTGGGAGGTTTGACGCCGAGCGATCGGTTTGAGAAATATCGTCCGTCCAAATAGAAATATGTTTCCGAAAAGCTCAACATTAAAGTAGGCGCGATGGCCTCGAGATATTCCCGTACCTTCTTTTTTTCATGGTCGTTCATTTTAGGGTAGATGGCTTCAAACTGCTGTTGTGTGGCAGGCACATCGAGTTCCCAGCCGCCAAGCAAGACGGGCCGGTTTTGGGTGTGCAACATTTCGGGATCGGACAGTGAGGATTTGCCGGTGCGAAGATATTCGTAGAGATCACGAGTATCGACTTGGCTCAGTTTTTTTCGCAACAACTCATCGGCCAAGGCCCCGCGCACGTGGGCATGGTGTAACAGGTGGGTGGCATTGGTTTGATTGTAAATGCCCATGAGAAAAGTGTTGGTGCTGCTGGGGTGCAGCAGATGCAGCAGATGCGCGGTGTGCGTAGCCTCAATCAACGGCGGGTAAGCCAACAGTCGCGCGCGGAAAGCCCGCAGATTTTGATTGCGCAGATTATGATAAAGCAAGCCGGTGATATCGGCGGCATCATAAAAGCGGTCGCTGGCGGGATCGAATAGTCGTGCGGATTTATCGAGGCCGAGCGTGCGGAAATCGCGGTGCAAGCGCGCGGCGAGGCGATAACCCAGAGGTTCCTTGGTCGCGGCGGTCGCGCTGGGTTGCAGTTGAGTGGCGGCGTAGCCGAGCGGCGTGATGATCCCCGCTAATAGCATGAGATAGAGTACGCCGAGGATGCCACCCAACGTGATGCCGACGATGGAGTTCACGCGATCCCATTCCGCGAGGCGGTGGGTGTCGAGCGCGTGTTTGATGTGATGCTGCAGTTTGCGATGGAGGGGTTGGGAGGCGGCCAGCACGGCGGTCATCAAAATGACGAAGGCCCAAATTTTGCCCGCGCCCAGTTCCCACCAAAGCGGATGCTCGGGCAGGTTGATGAATTTTCCCAACACCCCATCAAGCATCGGCGCAAAGATTAGCGCCAACAGCGTGCCCACAAACAGCATCGCCATCCGCAAGCCGTCGGTTTGCAGGCCGAGCAATGTGAACGCGCCCACCACGAGCAGGAATAACATCAGAGCCGAGTCGCCAGGAAAAAGGCTGAGTGCCAACACGCGTACACGGTACGGGTTGCGGTGGGAAATTGCACTCCAATTCCGCCAAGCTTGAAGTGCGCGCGGGCTTGGTGTATTGGGAACTGAATTTTGCGGAATGATCCCCGTCAACTGACTGGAGGATTTTCCCGCGCGGCGATGACAAACGAAAGCGATCATAATTCGAAAGATGAGCAGCCGGATCGGCGGCAATTTATCAAGGGCGCTTCGTGCGTGATTGGCGCGGTCATCGGCTCCGTGCCCATGGTGGCCGGCGTGCGCGTGTCGCTCAGCCCGCTCGTAGATAAAGAAGCAGCCGAAAGTGGGGCGATGCTTCGGCTTGGGGATTTAGGTGATTTGGAAACTGGCGTGCCAATGAAGTTCGCCATCGTGGCCGATAAATCGGACAAGTGGACGCGTTACAAAGATGTGCCCGTGGGTGCGGTTTATTTGGTGAAACAAAAGGAGGACGCGAAGGAACCGGTGGTGGCGTTCAATACGGTGTGCCCGCATCTCGGTTGCTTTGTAGATTACCGAAAAGAGGAAACGGATTTTTTCTGCCCGTGCCATGACAGTAATTTTGCGTTGGACGGCAAATTGAAAAACGGCGTGAGCCCGCGCGGAATGGACACGCTGGAGGTGGAGCTACGCAACACCACCGAAGTGTGGGTGAAATTCCAGCGCTTCAAGGCCAACTCAAAGGATAAGATCGCCATTTCATAATGCAGCGCTTGAAGCAACTTTACGATTGGCTGGACAACCGCACCGGCATCAAGGAGCACCTGCGCGAGGTGCTGTTCGAAACCGTGCCGGGCGGTTCGCGCTGGCGTTACGTGTGGGGCAGCACGTTGACGTTCACGCTGATGATCCAGTTCATCACCGGTATTTTCCTGTGGATGGGCTACAGTGCCAGCGGCCAAACTTCGTGGGAGAGCGTCTATTATATTCAGGAACACATGACCGGCGGGCATTTCCTGCGCGGGCTGCATCACTGGACCGCGCAGGTGATGACCGTGCTGTTGGTGCTGCACTTGATGCAAGTGGTCATCGACGGTGCGTACAAAGCGCCCCGCGAAATTAATTTCTGGTTCGGCATCATTCTGCTTCAACTCGTGCTTGCGCTGTCGCTCACCGGCTATCTTTTGCCGTGGGATCAAAAAGGTTATTGGGCCACTAAAGTTGCCACCGATATTATGGGTAGCACGCCGATCATTGGCGAAACGATGAAACAACTCGTCCTCGGCGGCGCGGATTACGGCCATCACACCCTCACGCGATTCTTTGCGCTGCACGCGGGCATTCTGCCGCTCAGCGTCATCGGGCTCACGGTGGGTCACATTTATTTGTTCCGTCGGCACGGTCTCACGCCCAAGAAACCCATCAAAAAAGCCGATGAATATTTCTGGCCCGAGCAGGTTCTCAAAGACGCCGTCGCGTGCCTCGCCGTGCTCGTCACCATTCTCGTGCTGCACTTTGCCTTCAACGGCGCGCACCTCGATGCCCCCGCCGACCCTTCCTCCGCCTATCCCGCTCGGCCCGATTGGTACTTTTTATTCCTGTTCCAATTCCTGAAATATTTCCCCGGCCACTGGGAAGTGCTCGGCGCCGTCGTGCTGCCCGGCCTTGCGATGACCCTCGTTTTCCTCATGCCCATCATCGGCAAATCAGAACGCGGCCATCGCTTCAATGTCGGTCTACTTTTTGGCATCCTTGCCTTTGCCGGCATCCTTACGTTTGTGGCCGTGAACGCTGATCGCAACAATCCCACTTACATCGCCTCCAAAGAACAAGCCGCGCGCGAAGCCGCCATCGTGAAAGAACTGGCTGAGAACGGCATCCCTCCCGAAGGCGCGCTCGCCTTGCTGCAAGGCCCCAAACTTTTTGCCCAACACTGCGCCAGCTGCCACACGTACGGCGGTGAAAATGGCCTTGGCAATTCAGTCGAAAAACCTAGCGCGCCGGATCTTAAAGGCTTCGCCAGCCGCGAGCACCTCACTGAGCTTTTGCACCCCGAGCGGTTCGAGTCCGCCAAATTTTTCGGCAACACCGCGCACGCCCAGAAAAGTAAAATGCACGATTTTCTGAACGACGAATTTGATGGCATCAATGACGACAAAGATTTGCGTGCGGATATGGACTTGCTCATCAAAGCCATCTCCGCCGAGGCCAAGCTCGCTTCACAATCGAAATTGGATTTGGAAGATCGCGAAGCCATTCAAAAGGGCCGCGAGTTGTTTGACGAAATCGGTTGCATTGATTGTCACGCGTTGGGTGGTTGGAATGCGGATGATTATTCCGCGCCGGATTTGACTGGCTACGGCTCGCGCAACTGGATGCTCGGCATCGTGAATGATCCCGCTCACGAGCGTTTCTACGGCAAAAAGAACGACCGGATGCCCGCCTTCGGCAAAGATGAAAAACTCACGCGCCGCCAAATGGAACGCCTCGTTGATTGGCTCCGCGGCGAATAGCATCTATTGCCAATAAGTCACGCCCGATTTCCAGGTTTTTCACACTGAATTGCACCTGCCTGTAGGCTTGATGGGCAGGTATTCACCAAACTCACCTCCGGCACCCCGAATGTGATGTGAATAGCGAGGTGTGAATTATTTCTTTTACCCCCCCAAATGGCCTATACCGAGACCTCCGGCGACATACCCCGAAATCTGGCCTTGGTTATTCACAATTTGTCATTTTATGTATTGACTAATTTCTGGTACACCCCAATATATCGCGCAGTTGATCGCGAGGTCACACAACAGCTTGTGGATATGCCAGTAAATAACTTCATAACAGTGTGTGAGTCATCTGTGAATAACCCACTGATTATTTCGGTAAAATGATGGTTTTTCGACCCAATTCAGCCTGTAAAGCGCCGTTGTGGCGGGGCGGGCCAGATTGGGGTGTGGATCGGCTCGGAAAACAAGCCCCGGGCGAGTGCTCGGGCGGCTGCCTCGCCAGGGCAGTTGGGGCGGTTTAACCCAACCTACCACGGGCCGGTGAAACTTTTCGCCGCCCCCTGATGCCAACGCGGCGCGGCGGCCGCTGAATGATAGGATAGAATACGTATGATTAATGAGCAGCTCGACGGCCAATTGCGGATGGCCACTTTGGATCCCCTCGAAGGCAAACAACTCCAAGTGTGCAAGCGCGATGGACGTATCATTGAGTTTGATGAAACAAGAATTTATCTGGCCCTCGAGGCGGCATTGAAGGCCGACGCCGGTTTGGAACAGGACGAGCCCGCGCCGGAATCGATGCAGGCGGACGCGCAGTTGCTCACGCACGAAGTGGTGGAGCGTTGTCTCGTTCGGTTGTCCAAAGACGAGTCGCTGGAGATCGAGCTCATTCAGGATGTGGTGGAAGAGAAGCTGATGTCCGGCGGCTTCCACGGCGCGGCCAAGCGCTACATTGTTTATCGCGAGGAACGCCGCAAGGCGCGCGCCATTCGCGGCGACCGCACGGTGGATGGCCAAACGCAGTCGCAAATGTTTGTGACGCTTCCGGATGGCGAAAAGGAAGTGCTCGATCCGAGTCGGCTGAAGCGCGACATCTACGGCGCATGCCGCGGGGTGGAAGACAAATGCCAGGCCAACGATATCTTCGACGAGACGATGCGCAACTTGTACGACGGCGTGCAAACGGTGGAGATCGACAAGGCGCTAGTGATGTCCGCCAAGGCGCGGATTGAAACGGAGCCGGCGTACACGTACGTGGCGGCGCGTTTGTTGCTGAACCAAATTTACGAGGAAGTGCTGCCGAAGTTTGATTCGCCGGTGGAGCTGCCGCAATTGCATCGCGATCACTTTGCCGATTACCTCCGGCAAGGCGTGGACGCCGACCGGTTGTCGCCGGACTTGTTGCAATACGATCTCGTCAAGCTGGCGGACGCATTCGTCCTCGAGCGCGATCAGCAGTTTGCCTATATGGGCATCCAAACGATTTACGATCGTTACCTCATCCACATCGGGGGCACGCGGATTGAGACGCCGCAGTATTTTTATATGCGGGTTTCGATGGGGCTGGCGATGAACGAAGCTAACCGCGAAGAACGCGCGATTGAGTTTTATCACGCGCTGAGTTCCTTCCGCTTTATGTCCTCCACGCCCACGCTGTTCAACGCGGGCACGTTGCACCCGCAGCTTTCTTCCTGCTACCTCAGCACGGTGGATGATGATCTTGACAGCATCTTCAAATTGGTGGCCGACGATGCGCGGCTTTCCAAATGGGCCGGCGGACTTGGCAATGACTGGACAAATATCCGCGCCACCGGTTCGCACATCAAAGGCACCAATGGCGAAAGCCAGGGCATAATCCCGTTCCTCAAAGTTGCCAACGACACGGCGGTGGCCGTGAACCAAGGCGGCAAACGCAAGGGCGCGATGTGTGCGTACCTTGAGACTTGGCATTTGGACATCGAAGATTTCATGGACTTGCGTAAGAACACCGGCGACGAACGCCGCCGTACGCCCGACATGAACACCGCCAACTGGATTCCGGATCTGTTCATGAAACGCATCAAGGCGGACGGCGAGTGGACGCTCTTCAGCCCAAACGATGTGGCCGATCTGCACGATCTATACGGCAAGGCATTCGAGAAACGCTACGAAGAATACGAAGCGATGGCGAAGGCCGGCGAGATCACGCACTTCAAAACCGTGCAGGCCGAAGATCTTTGGCGCAAGATGCTGATGAATCTTTTCGAGACGGGGCATCCGTGGATTACGTTTAAGGATCCCTCGAATGTGCGTTCGCCGCAGGATCATATAGGCGTGGTGCACAGCTCCAATCTCTGCACGGAAATTTTGCTCAACACCAGCGCCGAGGAAACCGCCGTTTGCAATCTCGGCTCGGTGAATCTCACCGCGCACATCAAGGACGGCAAACTCGATGAGGAACTCATCGCCAACACCGTGCGCACGGCCATCCGGATGTTGGACAACGTGATCGACATCAACTACTACCCCACGCCCGAGGCGCGCACGGCGAATATGCGGCATCGTCCGGTGGGGATGGGCGTGATGGCGTTTCAGGATGCGCTTTATAAACTGCGCATTCCGTACTCCAGCGAAGCGGCGGTGGCCTTTGCCGATCGCAGCATGGAAATGATTTCCTACTACGCCATCCTTACTTCCAGCGAGTTGGCGGCTGAACGCGGCACGTACGAATCGTATGAAGGCTCCAAGTGGTCTCGCGGATTGCTGCCCATCGATACGATTGAATTGCTCGAGCAAGAGCGCGGCGGCAACCTCACAGTGGATCGCAGCGCGCAAATGGACTGGACGCCCGTGCGCGAGTCTGTTGCTAAACACGGCGTGCGCAACAGCAACACGATGGCCATCGCGCCCACGGCCACCATCGCCAACATCATCGGGGTGAGCCAATCTATCGAGCCGACTTACAAAAATATGTATGCGAAGGCGAACCTCTCCGGCGAATTCACGGTGGTGAACAATTACCTCGTGGAACAGCTCAAGGAACGCAACTTGTGGGACGCCCAAATGGTGCAGGACCTCAAGTATTACGATGGCTCGGTGCTGAAGATTGATCGTATTCCGGACGATATGAAGGACATCTTCCGCACGTCGTTTGAGATTGATTCCAAATGGCTAATCGCCTGCGCGGCGCGCCGCCAAAAATGGATCGATATGGGCCAATCACTGAACCTGTATTTCGACCTCAGGCAAGTGCCCGAAGGCGGGAAGACGGGTCGCGTTTTGAGCGATATGTATTTCTTCGCGTGGGAAGCCGGCCTGAAAACGACTTACTACCTCCGCACCCTCGGTGCCACGAACATTGAGAAATCAACCGTGGATATCAACCGCTACGGCATGCAGCCGGAGTGGATGAAAAACAAATCGGCATCCAGCGATTTGGTTATCGCTCCCACCTGCAGCATCCTCGACCCCGAGTGCGAGGCCTGCCAGTAATTTACTAAAACCAAAAACTCAACCAAAAGGAAAACTATGTCTTGTTGTAATGTCACCGATCAACCCGCCGAGGCGCACGACCTCACCAAGCGCATCAACGCCAAGGACAAACTGCTCATCAACTGCCAGGCCGTGGACGTCAATCAGCTGATGCCCATCAAATACGAATGGGCGTGGGAGCACTATCTCAACGGCTGCAAAAACCATTGGATGCCCGACGAGGTGCCGATGCAAAAGGACATCGAGCTGTGGAAATCCAACAAGCTCACCGCCGACGAGCGCCGCGTGATTATGCGCAACCTCGGTTTCTTTAGCACCGCCGAGAGCCTCGTGGGCAACAACATCGTGCTCGCCATTTTCAAGCATGTCACCAATCCCGAGTGCCGGCAGTATCTGCTGCGGCAGTCTTTCGAGGAAGCCATTCACACGCACACTTTCCATTACATTTGCGAATCGCTGAGCCTCGATGAGCGCGAGGTGTTCAACATGTATCACGAGGTGGCGTCCATCAGCGACAAAGACAACTTCGAGATGCGCCTCACCCGTGAGATTATGGAGGACGGTTTCAAGACCGATACCACCGAAGGCATCCAAACTTTCCTCAGGAATCTCATTGGGTTTTATGTCATCATGGAAGGCATCTTTTTCTATTCCGGATTTGTGATGATCCTGTCCTTCCATCGCGGCAACCGCATGACGGGCATTGGCGAGCAGTTCCAGTACATTATGCGTGATGAAACCATCCACATGAACTTCGGGCTCGACCTCATTAACGGCATCAAAGCCGAGAACCCCGAGGCGTGGACGCCGGAATTTCAAAAGGAAATTGACGGCCTCATCGAGGAAGCCGTGGAGCTCGAAGTCGCCTACGCGCAGGATTGTCTGCCGCGCGGTATCCTTGGGCTCAACGCCGGGATGTTCCGGGAGTACGTGCAGTACATCGCCGACCGCCGCCTCGAACGCATCGGCCTCAAGGCTAAGTACGGTGACACCAATCCTTTCCCGTGGATGTCCGAGACCATTGACCTCGCGAAAGAGAAAAACTTCTTCGAGACACGCGTCACCGAATATCAAAAAACATCTTTAAGTTGGTAGGTGGAGAACACCGCGGCGGCGGTCTTGCGGGGCCGCCGCCGCCCCTAACTTAACGGCCCCCGGGCAACCGGGGGTCATTTTTTTAAATACACTTTCATTCAAAAAAATGGGAATACACTCCGACCAATGGATCCGCCAACAGGTGAAGGAACACGGCATGATCGATCCCTTCGCCGCCGATCAAGTGCGCGCCGCCGAGGATGGAAGCCGCGTGATTAGCTACGGCGTCTCCAGCTACGGCTACGACCTTCGCGTGTCCGACGAATTCAAAGTATTCACCAACGTCTTCAGTACCATCGTGGATCCCAAAGGGTTCGATGATAAATCCTTCGTCAACATCAAGGCCGACGAATGCATTGTGCCGCCCAACTCATTCGCCCTCGCGCGCAGTGTGGAATACTTTCGCATCCCGCGCCACGTGCTCACCGTATGCCTCGGCAAAAGCACGTACGCCCGCTGCGGCATCATCGTCAACGTGACGCCCTTCGAGCCCGAATGGGAAGGGCACGTGACTTTGGAAATTTCCAACACCACCCCGTTGCCCGCAAAAATTTACGCCAACGAAGGCCTTGCGCAGGTTCTCTTTTTCGAAGCCGAAGAAGTTTGTGAAACCAGCTACGCTGATCGCGCCGGCAAATACCAAGGCCAAAAAGGCATCACCATCCCGCGAATGTAAAATGCTCACACACGAACTCATACCCGCCGCCGAGGCGGATTCGAAATCTCTGATGGTGGTGTTGCACGGCTTGGGCGATAGTATGGAAGGCTATCGCTGGCTACCGGATGCGATGGGATTCCCGTGGCTGAATTATTTGTTGGTGAATGCGCCGGATGATTATTCCGGCGGATTTTCGTGGTACGACATTTACGAAAACCCCGGGCCGGGCGTGGAGCGCAGCCGGAAGGCGTTGTTTGAACTGCTTGATGCCCAGCGCGAGGCAGGTTTTCCCGCCGACCACATTTTCCAATTCGGTTTCAGCCAAGGGTGTTTGATGACGATGGAAGTGGCAATGCGATATCCGCATCGATTGGCCGGTTGCGTGGGCGTCAGCGGTTATTTACACGAACCGGAACAAGCGATCACCGAACTCTCGCCGGTGGCGAAGGAGCAGAAAATTCTGTTCACGCTGGGTACGTTTGACCCGCTCATTCCGGCGGAAAAAGTGAAGGGTCAGCTGAACCTGTTGCGGCAGGACGGCGGGATGCAAATTCAGTCGGAAGAATTGCCGAAGGAACACACCATCGCCGGCGAGGAAGAGCTGTCGCTCATTCGCGATTTTTTGACGGACGCGCGGGGAGATCAATAATCTCCACATCCTCAAGTCGCGTCACACCCATTCCCATGCGCCCGGCGGCGCGGCGCATTTCATTTGCCTCGGTACGGGTGGGGAGTTTCACAAAATGTCGTAGCTTGACGATGCGGTCCGCAGCCATCATGTCCAACGCCACTGGGTCAGTGCCCAGCCACAGTTCATTCAGCGTGGTGGCGTAGTCGGCGCGTCGAGAGTCAGCCAAATGAAATTGGCACAGCAGCGCATCGGTAATGCACAGCCGCACACGGCTCGCGGGCAGGGCGCGATTGGTGCGTAGTTGATGCGCCCCCAGCACGGTGCCGCCGTGGGGCAGGAGATGCTGTCGCCAGGCGGTGGTTTCATCGAGCACCAGCACGGCTTGCGCCTCGTTTTTGTCGTGGGCGGTGGCCGCTTTCAGTGCATCGCGCAATGCGCGCGCCAGGGGCATGGCTTCGGCGTTGGTTTTGTTAAAATAAAAATATTCTTTACCCGAGGTGGGTTGCAGCAGCAAAGCGCGGGCATTGCCTTGCGGCTTTAAGGCGGCAGCTACGCGGGCGGGCGGCAGAGTGCGTGAGTAAGCGGCCATCAAAAAAAGGTTAGGCACGGCTAAGTGCCGGTGATGGGGTGAATTGTCAAATCGCGAAGTGTTGTCCACGCTGTCGAGTCCCAGCGCATCAAGATGGCCGCGCGAGCCAGTGACGGGATGGGCGATGAGCGGATGCAAATTGATGATGCACGTGAGCTCACGCGTGAGCAGTTTTGATAAATGCGAGAGCCGTCGCATTTGGTCATCTTCCGGCTTGCCGAAAAACCGGTCGCCCGGTTGCAAGCGATGGGTGAGGGTGACATCAAAATTTGGGTGCGATTCAAAGCCCGCATCACGCGCACCTGCCAGCCGAGTGCCAAGTGCTTTGGCCATGCGAAGGTAGCCAGCTCTTTTCAAATCCTCCAGCGAGCTGTCCCAAATCACAATTTGCCGCGCGGGGATGCCGGCGGCAATCAGGCTGCGTGCCACGGCTTCAACCAAGGCCGGGCGTGTTCCGGCCATCGGGCCGTGTTGGGCGTCCACCTTGAGGCCGATCACGTCCGTGGGCGTTACCAGTGTGAGCCAAGCTGCCCGCGGGGTGGTTTGGCCGGTTACTTTCGGCAGCGCGCGATCCAGCATTGCCCGTACGCGGGCGCGATTGGGCGTGAGAAACCGCGTGGCTTCGGCGTCACGCACGCGGATGACACGGGATTTTTTGGCCTCCGCAGTGTGCGCGGAAAGCGCAAAACCCAGTCCTAACATTAAAGTGAACAAGATGCGCCCAGCCCGTGAATAACGCACCTTTGCCAAATCCTGTGTATTTGCGAACATACTCAGCCGCGAGGCTAACGAATAATTTCATGGGAACGAGACTAAAATGGACAGGAGTAATGGTGCTGTTGACTCTGGGCACCGGCTGCAAACCGCCCGGCGCGCGCGCCATGTTGGATGGGCGCGAACATCTAAACGCTAACCGGCCCCAACCGGCTGCTGCCGCATTTGAAAAAGCCACGCGTCTGCTGCCGGAAGATTGGCGCACGTGGAATCATCTCGGCCTCGCGCTGCATCGCGGCGGCAAACACGTCGATGCGGGCAAGGCTTATCAACACGCCATCAAACTAATGGGGCAGGCGAGGATGCTCGGCAAGCGCGAGGGCTCGCATGTTCTTTACTTTAACATGGGTCGTTTATATTTAGATGCCGGCCAGGCTCCCTTTGCGCGGCAGCACCTCAGCACCTACGCGCAATTAGAATCCACCCACGCCGCGCACTATTGGCTGGCCGAGGCTTGCCGGCGCGATGGGCGATTGGATGAAGCGGAACTGGAACTCGGCCGCGCACTGGCGTACCAGCCGGATTCCGCACGCACACACAACCGCCTGGGCGTGGTGCAGCTTGAGCGCAAGCAGCCGATGAAAGCCTTGGATAGTTTTCGGAGTGCGTTACAAAAGCAACCGAACTATTCCGCCGCGCAGTTGAACCTCGCCATTGTTTTGCATCGGCACGCGCTGCCCAATGTTTCGCAACCGCGCGTGCAGGCGCTGGCGGCGTATCGCAAATATTTGGAAATGAATCCCAAAGGCCCGCAAGCGGTGAAGGGCATCGTGGCGGATTTGGATCGCGAAGTGAATCCAGTGGCGGTGGTGGTAACAAATTCGCCCACCAACACCGTGGCGGGCTACGAGCCGCCGTTGCAAGTGAACACCAACGAGGCTACTTTTATCGTGCAGGCGGTGTTCCCCAAGGGTGGACATTTTGGCCATGTGGTCACCACCAATGCCGTGCCACCGCGCCGCGTGGTGACGCCGCCGCCAGTGACTGTGGAGGTGCTCAAACCCCAGCCCGCGCCTGTGATTCCTGAGCCGCCCAAACCGGTGAAACCCGTGCAAGTGGCCAAGGTGAATCCCCCCAAGCCTCAGCCTCCCACCCCGCCCGTTATCCCTAAACCGACGGTGGCCAAAGTGGAGTTGCCCAATGTGCTGGGCATTGCGCGGTATGCGTACGCAAAACCCAAACGCCCCGCAGATGGCGATCGTGAAAAAGCGCGCGATAAATTTAACGAAGCTTATCAGGCCCATCGGCAGAACCAGTTGGAGAAAGCTCAGGCCGCCTATCGCGAAGCGTTGGCGTTGGATCCGGGGTATCAACAGGCGCACCAGAATCTTGCGCTTGCGATTCAGAGCAGCGGCGACGTGAAGGCTGCCCTGCCGGTGTATGAGATTGCACTCTCGCTCAACCCTCTCTCGATGAACGCCCGCTATGGATTTGCACGGGCGCTGGATCGCGCGAAGTACCCGCTGGATTCCGCAAGCGAATATAAAAATCTGCTAAAAATGTATCCAACGTACACACCCGGGCACCTTGAGCTGGCCAATCTATATTCGCAACAGCTCCAACAGGCCGACTTGGCCCGTACGCATTATCAACGTGTATTGGCCCTGAAACCCACCCATGCACAGGCGTCGGTGATTCGCGAGTGGCTGCAAGCCCATCCCTAATGCCCTAAATGGCGCCATGGCCCGGTTGATTCCTGAAAACACCCTCGAACAGGTGCGCGCTGCCAGCGACATCGTTGAGATCATCGGCGGCTATTTCCCACTCAAACGCGCGGGCGGCAATCACGTGGCACTCTGCCCGTTTCACAAAGAGAAAAACCCCAGCTTCAATGTGAATCCGCAGCGGCAAATTTATCACTGCTTCGGCTGTCACGCGGGTGGCGATGTGTTTAAGTTTATTCAAGAATATGAGCACATCGGATTTTTGGACGCCGTGAAACGGTTGGCCGAGCGCGCGGGCATTCCTCTGGAAATGGAGGATGATCCGCGCGCGGGTGAGAAGCGTCGTGAAAAAGATGCTCTTTTAAAAGTGCACGAACAACTCGCCCAGCGCTGGCATAGTGTGTTGCTTAATGACGCCGCCGGACAACCGGCGCGTGATTATTTGCAGGCGCGTGGGGTGAGTGCCGAAGCCGTGGAAGCCTTCCGGCTGGGCTTTGCGCCGGGCGATTGGGAGGACACGGTGAATTGGGCCAAAGCGCAAAAGCACGACCCGCGCGTGATGGAGCAGGCCGGTTTGGTGGCCAGCAAGGACGGCCGACAATACGGCCGCTTTCGCGCGCGGCTGATGTTTCCCATCCACGATGAACAGGGGCGCGTTATTGGGTTCAGCGGGCGCGTGTTGGAGGCGGATGTGAAGGGGGCAAAATACGTGAACTCACCCGAGACACCGCTCTTCCACAAAAGCAAAGTGATTTATGGTTTGGACAAAGCACGCCGCCCGATCATCGCCGCCGAGAGCGTGCTCATTTGCGAAGGCCAGCTTGACACCATCGCGTGCCACATGGCCGGCATCGAAAATGTGGTGGCGCCGCAGGGCACCGCGCTTACTGCCGACCACGCGCGCGTGCTCAAGCGTTATGCCAATGAAGTGGTTTTGTGTTTTGATTCCGATACCGCCGGCCAAGCCGCCGCTGTGCGGTCGCTCGATGGTTTGCTCGAAAGCGGGCTTGCCATTCGGGTGATGACCGTGCCCGCGCCACACGATCCGGATAGCTTCATCCGCGATGAAGGCGCGGAAGCCTTTCGCGAATTGATGGAAGCTGCGCCGGGGTTCTTTGATTTTTTCTTGCAACATCTGGCGGCCGAAAACGACACTGGCAGCGATCGCGGTCGGCAAGCGGTCATCCGCGCGATGGGCGAGGCCGTGCGCAAAACGCACGACGCCGTGCTACTCGATCGCGTGGCGCAGCAAACCGCGCTGGCGGTGGGCGCGTCGGCGGAGGCGGTGCACACAGAGTTTGCGCGGTTGCCCAAAGAGCGCGTGTATCGTCCGCGCGAGGATGATGTTCCCGCGCCGGTGATTTTCGCTGAGCCACCTTCGCGCCAGGAGGAATGGTTGTTGCGGTTGGCGTTTCATAATGTGGATGGCGCGGCCTTTGGCGATTGGGTGGCCGCGCATTTGATCCCCGAATGGGTCGAGCACGCGGGCGTGCGGCATATTTTGGAGCGTGCGCCTACGCTGAGCATGGACGCCGGAGCATTGGTGTCCGAGCTGGATGAGGCCAACGCACGCCTCCTCACCGGTGCCTTAGCAGCGGATGAGCCGATCCCAAACCCCGCACAGCAATTGGCGGATTTGGTGGGTCGCCTTCGGGGTCGTTATCTTGACCGGCAGATTGCCGAGCTCACGCGGCTTACCGCCCAGCCGAATTTGCCTGAGGCGGAGTTGATGCGGGTGTTGGAGGAACAGAAATCCTTGCGCGCGCAAAAGCA
>JAPKDK010000043.1 GCA_028872645.1 Verrucomicrobiota bacterium | reverse complement strand
GACGAAGAATGGGCCGTCATCAAGGGGCACCCAGAGATTGGCTCTAATATTATGCTGCATCTCGGCGAGATTCAAATGGCGGATCCCGAGGATGAGGAGGAAGATAACCCTTTCGCCGCCATTGCTAAAGTGGTGAAGCATCATCACGAACACTGGGACGGCACCGGCTATCCCGACAAGCTCAAGGGCGAAACCATCCCGCGCCTCGCGCGCCTGCTCGCGCCGGTGATTTATTATTGCAACCAAACCGCAGCGGATGTGCAGCTCATCAAGCACATGGAAACAGAGCTGGCCGATCACGTGTTTGACCCCGATGCCGTGCGCGCGTTGGTGAAAGCCGTGCCACTTACGCGAATGCCCCGAGGCGAACGCGAAATTCTCCTCATCGAGCTCAAGGCTGGGATGGAGCTTTCGCGGCCAATTTTCAATACCAACGGAATGAAATTGCTGGCCGCGGGCAAGAAGCTCGAGGACCGGCATATCAACAAAATTCACTCCATTAACCGGATGACGCCGATTAATCCGTTAGTTTTGGTGTTTTGCTAGAACGTCTATAATCGATAATAAAGGCCAATAAATGGCCTTTATTACAGAAATGCAGCAGCTTTTTGGGTTTGCCGCATTTTTTTCTAAAGTCCGCCCCTTCCCTGCCGATTTAACAGGTAAGGCCTCGTGACGCCTGGTAAATCACGGAGGGTGTGATGCCTCTAAAACATCTCGACGGCAAGGACGCCGTCTTAACAGACAAATGGAGTTGTCAAAATGGTTATAAATACAAATATAGCTGCGGCACGCAGTGCGCGTTTGCTCGCAGAATCCTCAAGCAAGTTGAATGGTGCCTTGAGCCGCTTGGCTTCGGGTTCTAGGATCGTATCCCCTCAAGATGACGCTGCCGGTTTGGCAGTATCAACTAAGTTCGATGCGCAAATCAGCCGGAACAACGCTGCTAATAATAACGTCTCAAGCGCCCTGTCCTACAGCCAAACTCAGGATGGCTTTCTTGGGAAAGTCTCCAAGGCTTTGGATCGGATGAGTGAGCTCATGGCCCTTGCATTAGATGCGACGAAGTCCACTAATGACAAAGAAAACTACAACACGGAGTTCACTGATCTGAAGAATTACGTCAGCGATTTGGGCACCAAAGAGTTCAATGGCGTGAGCTTGTTCGACGGTACCGGTTTGGCCGTGACCAAGGACAGCGAGGGCAACACTTGGACCCTGAATGCCAGTGACTTGAATGACTCGGACATCACCTCGGTGATCGGTTCCGGCTTTACCGTCACTAGCACGATGAGCACGTTGACCACGGCGATCGAAAGCGTGTCGACCCACCGCGCGCAAATTGGTGGCAACATTCAGCGCCTGAACCTCACCTCCGAGCAGCTCGGCATCCTGAGTGAGAACCTCGCAGCTTCCGTGAGCCGCATCAAAGATGTGGACGTCGCGACGGAGAGTACTCAGTTCGCCCGCTACAACATCCTGGTCCAATCCGGTACCGCGATGCTGGCGCAAGCCAACATGCTGCCGCAGTCGGCCCTCCGACTCCTGCAGTAGTAGTAGGCAAACGGTTATCGAACCAATCACAGGCGGCCCCACGGGGCCGCCTCTTTTTTTGGGGTTAAGGCTACAACGCCTGCAGCACACGGCGGATAAGTGGCCGCCAATCCTCATTTTGTTCCTGGCGAAAAATCCGCACCTCCGGGTACCACGGGCTGGTTTCCCCCGTCCACAGCCAGCGCCAGTCCGGCGCAAATGAAAGCAGCAACCACGTTGGACAGCCCAGTGCACCGGCCAAATGCGCGGCCGCCGTGTCCACGCTTACCACCAAATCCAGCTCATCCATCACCCGCGCTGTGGCCCCGAAATCCGTGAGCTGCGCTGATAAATCTATGAACCCCTCCGGCGCGCCGCCTTCGGGTTGCAGCGAAAACCAATCCACCTCCGCCTTCCGCAACACCGCCAGCGCTTCGGTGGGCAGCGAGCGGCGATCCAGCGGCTGCGCACCCGAGCCGTTCCACGCCAGCCCTACCCGCGGTCGGGTGCCTTGTTTGGGCGGCAGCACGGGGTCGCCCGGCGGCACTTTCAAATAGGGTGTTTCGTTGGGAAACGTTTCCAGCGAATCACCGAACACTCCGGGCAGGCTCATCAAAGGCAAATGAAAATTGGCGGTGGGAGTTTGCGGCAAATGCGGAAAAACTTCGTTGAGGCTGGGCACATTTTCCAGCAGCGGCAAAAGCGGGCGCGGGGCGCAAAGCTGCACGCGGCCCACGCGCATTGCGAGGCGCGGAAGGTAACGCAGCATTTGCAGCGTGTCGCCGAAGCCCTGCTCGGCGTGCAACAGCAGCGTGCCCTCGGGCGCGGATTGGCCGGCCCAGCGTGGGATTTTAAAATCCACATCCGGCGTGGTGCGGCCGGGGAGTTTGAAGCGCCATTCGTAATCCGTCCACGCGCCGGGGAAATCACCCTCCAACGCGCGCAGGAAAAATCGTTGCCAGTGGGCTTGAGGATCATCCGGCGCCAGTTCCAGTGCGCGCGCGTTGCATTTGCGTGCGGCATCGTGCAGGCCAAAATCCAACTGTGCCATGCCCAGCAGCCGGTGCGCGTTGGCGTCCTCGGGCTGGAGTGCCACGGCCCTTTGATGACACTCGATGGCCTCGGCCAGTTCATTGAAGTGTTCGTGGGCGAGCGCGAGGTTTTGCCAAACTTGGGCGTAGTTGGCATCCAGCTTGATCGCCCGCCGCCACGGGGCAATGGCTTCGCGAAACTTGCCTTCGCGTTGCCAGCAATAGCCGATGGCGTTGAGGATTTGCGGGTTGGCGGAATCCAGCGCGTGGGCGGTCTCGAAACATTCGCGCGCGGCGGGCCAGTCCTCACGCATTTGCTCAACCAATCCCAGCTCAAGCCAGGCGGGCAACAGCGCGGGCTCCGCTGCCAATGCTTTGCGCAAGTGCGTTTCGGCTTCATCCAACCGGCCGTTTTCACGGCAGCGCTGGCCCCGTTGCAGCGGGGTTAAAGTGGGAGAGTCCGGCCCGGACATCCGCGGGTTGTAACAGAAAGCGCGCCCGCAATCAATCGACCGGCTCGCCCTGCTCTTTGTACTCGTTGAGCTTGTTACGCAGGGTGCGGATGTTGATATCCAGCGTTTCGGCGGTTCGGGTACGATTGCCCTCGCATTGCTTGAGCGTGGAAAGAATGTGCTGTTTTTCCAAATCCGCCAGCGTGGAGGGTGCGCCAATGGCTGCTGCTGCGGCAGTGGAAACCACCGCAGCGGGGTTTTCTTCGATGGCTCCGGTGGGGGCATCGCCCTCGCCGGCTTGGGGCGGGGCGGTGAGGCCGAGTTGTTCGGGATGAATGTAGCCGTCCTCGCCGCATAAAATGACCGCACGTTCCAGCACGTTTTGCAATTCGCGAATGTTGCCGGGCCAGTCGTGCCCTTGCAGTGCGGTGAGGGATTCGGGGGTGAGCCCTTTCACCGGCACGCCGTGGTTGCGAATGAAGCGCTGGCAAAAGGCTTCGGCCAGCAGCGGCACATCGCCATCGCGTTCGCGCAGCGCAGGCACGTGCACGGGCACGACGTTAAGGCGAAAGTAAAGGTCCTGTCGAAATTCGTTTTTCTCTACGCTTTGCTCGAGCTTTCGGTTGGTGGCGGCGACCACGCGCACGTCCACCTTGATCGTGCGGTTGCCGCCGACGCGTTCAAACTCGCGTTCCTGCAAAACCCTCAGCAGTTTGCTTTGGAGCGGAAGGGAGAGTTCGCTGATTTCGTCGAGGAAAATGGTGCCGCCGTGGGCGAGTTCAAAGCGGCCTTCGCGTTTGTTGGTGGCGCCGGTGAAGGATCCTTTTTCGTGCCCGAAGAGTTCGCTCTCTACGAGGTTCTCCGGCAGCGCGGCGCAGTTCAGTTTGATGAACGGGCCGTCCTTGCGGTTGGAATTGCGGTGCATCGCGTGGGCGACGAGTTCTTTGCCCGTGCCGTTTTCGCCCTGGATGAGCACGGTGGCGTTGGTTTGCGCCACGCGGCGGATGAGCTTTCGGAGTTTGTTGGTGGCTTCGCTTTCGCCGAGGATTTCATTTTCCGGATCTTCGGCTTCCTGACTGGTCAGGAATTGATTTACATTGAGCACCTGCGCGAATTGCTCGGCCTTGCGCAGGATGATTTCCACCTGCTCATTGGAAAAAGGTTTGAGCAAATAATCGAACGCGCCTTTGGCCATGCATTGCACGGCGAGATCCACCGAGCCTTCGGCGCCCATCATCACCACCATCGGCTTGGCCGGTCGGAGGTTGACCTCCTCCAAAAACTCGGCGCCCTCGCCATCGGGCAGCGATTGGTCGAGCAGCATCAGGTCGAAATTGCCTTTGCCCATAAAATCGTGGGCTTCCTGGAGAGTGCCGCATTCGGCGACGTCGATTCGTTTTTTGCGCAAGTATTGCGAAACCTGTTTGCGGAGGAATTCCTCCTTGGCAACCATAATGACTTTCTCGATGGACATTGACTACGGTTGGTTCTTGTACATCTGCGCGATGAGATTTGGGTTTTGGCGTTGGGCGGGGGGGAGATGGTTTGCGGGCACGAGCTTGTGGCGGAGGAGGAGTTGCTCGTTTTCGCGATCCAGTGAAACGATTTTCATAATGAGATCGAGGTCTTGCCGAATGAGCGCGGCGATGGCGGGATGCTTTTCGCGTTGGGCGGGGTTGAGTGCCATCCACGTTTCTTTGTGGGCGAAGAGTGTTTCCTGTGCGCGCGTGAGGCGTTCGAGCATGCCTTCGCGGGCTTGGAGCAGGCCATTAAGATCGTCCACTTGGCCGGTCTTGAGCTGTTGATGTTCGCGCTGCACGACGGCGAGAAGTTCGCCGCATAAAGTTAAATGGGCGCGAAGTACCTGCTCCAGCGCGGGCAGGCCGCCGCCGGATTCAGGATGAGACGTTTCTGGGGGGAAGCTCATCGGTTCAGGGTTAAGGAGTTAGTTGCTTTTATTTAATTGATCGATTTCGGTTTGCAAATTTTTTTGGCGAAATACGGTGATGTTTTTCACCAGCATTAATGCCGGCGTGAGATCATTCGGGTGGAGTTTGAGCAACCGGAGGAGTTGGTTGTAATAATCCAAGGCTTTGCTTTTTTGACCGAGACGCTCATAGCAAAAGGCGAGTTGTTGCCGGAGAAAAATCTGACTGCGATAAGATTGGTCACGATTCTGGGCCCATGTGTAATAGGTGATGGCGGCGTTGAGGTGCGCCTGCACGGAGTCCTGCAGTCGCGGGCGCATTAATGTATTTGCTGCGCCCAGCACGGGGGTGGCTTCGCCGGGGAGTTGGCCAAGGTGCTCCGCGTCGCCTTGCAGTTGAATGGCCTCGGCGTAGAGGAGGTTGGCGATGTCCATGACAATTTGCAGGCGGGTGCTGGCCCACACCGCTTCGAGTTCGCTGGTTACCGAGGAGTTTTGGAGCAATACCTCCACTTCACGCTGCACATGTTGCTCGTTGCCCAGCGCTTGCTGGGCGAGAATTTTATAGTAACGCACTTCGCCATCGTATCGCACGCTTTGGCTGGATTGGGTTTTGGTGTACTGCTCAATGAACGCCTCGGATTGTCTGGCCAAACTGCGCCAGTGTTCGTTGCGGTCTTTCGCCAAGATGGTGATCTGTGAATGCAGTTTGTCGCTTGCCAGCGTGCCGTTCTGAAGTGTTTTGAGGAGGCGGTTGTCTCGGGTGAGGAGGCGGTCAATGGCCCGGACGGCCTTGTACAGGGCGCGCATGTAGCTCAGCTGGATTTGCTCAAGATCCAATTCGTGATCTTCGGCACGTTCGCCGGCGGGTTGCATCATGATTATTTCGAGTTTTTCGACTGCGAGCTTGTAGTCCTCCAGTTTTTGGGGTGCTTCGTAGTAGGCATTGGCGATCTGGCTTTGTGCCACGAGGCTGATGCGATTGAATCGCACGAGGTTGTCCACTTGTTGTCTAAGGGAAGAGGCGAGCACCCCAAAAAAGGTATCAACCGCTTCATCGGGCAGGCCCAGCTCACGGTAAATCCAGCCTTGGCGCAGAAGGATTTCGGGAATGAGCGGGTCGGGCGGTAACGGGCTCTTCACCAGTCCACGCTCAAAGAGCCCGCGCTCTTCTTTTTGTAGGCCTTCGGTACGCAGGATGTATTCCTTCCACATCTTTAGCGAGCGCAGGTAATACTCGGTGGCCTTGGCGTCTAAAGCGTAGGTGGAGGCCAGGCGCTTTTTGGCGTCAGCGCGCAATTCATTCGCGCGGTTTCTCTGCACCTGGGCTCGGCGGAAATACTGGGTGTAATCCAGTGCCTTGTCGCTGAGACTCTTGCCGGCCGTGGCTTGTTGGTATTCGGCAACGTCACGATCGGCTTCGGTGATGGTATTCAGTGTCAATTCCAGATCATTGGGTCTGGCCAGATTTGCGCCGAGTTCGAGCCCGGCGAGATCGGCAGTGGGCAATTGATAACGCAGGAGGCCAACTTTAAGCAGGTTGGCCCAGGCGTTTAGCTCAAGGTGGCGGCCTGTGGTCAGTTCCATCTTTGCTCGTAATCGTTGCTCGTTGGCGAGGGCTTTATTATGGACCGCCTGTCTTTCGTATCGTTGGGCGAGCATGATGACGGTCTGGCGTTTGGCCTCGCCCTTGATGACTGCCGAGGCGTCGGTCTTGTAAATATCATCCAGGATGCGGAGCTGTTTATCTACTGTGTTGGTGGTGAAGTTGGGAATATGCCCCAAAGCCGGGCGGGCGGCATTGGGATTGCGCATAGATTGTAGGCTGGCCATTGCCTTTTCGTTAGCCTCAATCAGGCTGCGCGGGGTGACTTGGAACCGGATGTTCGGATCGTTGACCGCGTAAATTAACACGTAGGTTTCCGATGGATGCGGCCGTAGTTCCCACAGTACTTTGCGCGAGGCATTGCGGCTGAGATGCCAATCGAAAGTACGGGTGAGTACGCGACTATCAAAAGAAAACTGCGCCTCGATGCGTGCCACATAGGGATCGTCCACCGGAGCCTCAATGCGCGTCACCAGTCCGCGCCGGCGATGGATGATGATCACGCTGGGATTTACCCCCTCGGGATCGGGTTTGCCGGCTATCGTGCGTCGAACGAACGACCAGGTGACCATGCGGATGCTGCTATCTGCCATGGTTTGAGGATTGGTATTGGCACCGCCGCTGGCGGGTTTATGTAGAAAATGCCAGGTGGGTTCCGAACGGGATTCAGCGCGGTTCTCCTGGCCGGTGAGCTCGCCGGGCGGGCTGCTGATGCCGCTGTACCGTGCATGGAGAGTGTGAGGCGGGTTGGCCTCACGCGCGGCACCGGCCTGCGCAGTGAGAGTGAAGGCGGTAATGATGGCGCGGTTGCCCTCAACGATGAGGTGCGAACCCACGCGCAATTCCCGCTTTACGCGGCCCACGATCCGGCGGCGTTCCTCGACTTCCACGCGATGGTTGAGGGTCAGCAGTTCCTGCCGCCAGATGAGGCTCATTTCGGGCCCGCCAATTTCCTGGGCGCGGATGGTTACGAGCAAATCTGCCGTGCCTAAATCTTTGGGTGCCGTGGCGGGTTCGATTTCCACGATCACCGCTTTGCGCCCATCCACTTCAATGGCCGTGCCCGGGGAGAGCTCCTCCCACGGATTGGTCACTCGATTGAGCCGGCGACTCAACAGGAGATGCTTGTTCAAAGCCAGTTGGCCCAGTGGATTGTGCACACGAGTGACAGTGATATCGCCAATGCTCAACCCATATTCCTCCATAGGAGTGGGAATGCCGATGCGCATCGGGGGCAGGGAAGGGGTAAGTTCCTCGGCCAATTTTTGCACGGCCTCTTTGGCGGCCAGAGCATCGACTGCCGGCGTAGGCGGTGTGGCGGCAGGCTCGGCGGCTTGCAACGCGCTCAGTGCCAGTAGCAGAGTTAACAGGGTAAGATGGCGTGCAGTGTTCATCGGATTTCGTAGGTGGCACTGCTGCCCCGGCGCATCATCGGGTTTTGCGAGGGTAGGTTGTAATGCGAGTTTTGGTCAAACAATAGGCGGCTCTGGTAGTTCGTGCTGCCGCCGAGGTTGAAGTAACGCAGAATCTGCGGGTTCAAAAAAGCGCTGGCGTTGTTGGTGCTCGCACTGCCGGGGGTGTATCCGCCGCCCGCGGGAAAGGGCAGGGTGGGCATTATAAAAGTTCTGGATTCCGTTGTGAACGGACGTGCGCCGGGCACGAGGGCCACCGGGATGGGTGCGCCCGTCGCACCGCCAAGGCCGGGGGCATCGGCGGGGTTCAGCGGCTGGGCCGGTTGGCGTGAGGCCAGCGGGATGGGCTGTGGATCGGGGTTGATCGGCAGCGAGGGCAGGGAGTAAACAGGCGGCCGCGAGCGGGCACCGGTTCGCAAATTATATGGCACGCCGCGATTCAAATAACCGGGCTCGGCGGGGACAACGCGTTTGAGAAAACTGCCACCTCGCTCATCGGCGGGCAGCGGAAGGCTCAAGAGCGCCAGCAACGCGAGGGCGAAGCTGAACGGATTCAAAATTGCGTGGTGTCGGTTCATCAGATGAGTCCTTCGTACAGAGTGCTGGGCGGGGGCGCGATGGGATTCACCGTGCCGCCCCGGCCGTAGGTTTTTGCAGCGGCACTGGAGGTGGGGAAGATGGTGTGCATGATCTTCGACATCAAATCCAGTGAGCGTTGGAGTAGTAAATGATTTTGCTTCACCCACGTCTGAATGCGCTGCAGCAGTTGGTTGATCTCTTCCACGAGGGCGTTGAGCAGTGGCTGATATTCCTCGGGCAACAGTGCGGTCATTTGCTTGAAGGTGGTGTCCTCCGTGCCGCCGAGGGATTGCACCAGCGCGCGGCGTGCGGCCTCGCGTTCTTCGCGATGGGTGGCGATTTTTTCGACCTGCTGATTTACGTCGTGCAAATTAATCAGCAACTCGTTGGCCGAGCGGTTGATGATCAGCTCCTGCTGTTCCTGCATTAACGCCAGCAGCTCCCCGTATTGGGTCATCTCTTCGCGCAAGGCGGCGATCAAATTATTCAGAGCCTCGTTCATTTCACTTTCTCCTCTGTCAGCTTGGCGGCTGCGGCTGCCGCTTCCTGTGCCTGCAAATTGCGCGGCATCAACTGCGTGTTGAACGCCTGTGCCAATCCAAACTTACCGGTTTTACTTATGGTGTCGGCTAGCGTTTGCGTAATCATATCCTGATAAATCCCTTTGGTGGCCGCGTTCATTCCGTCGCCGCCCATCCCTCCGCTGCCAAACATCGGCTGCAGTGCTTTGCCCAAAAACTGCCTCAGCAATATCGCCTCAAAGTGGCGGCTCACCTCACCAATTTTCTCCGCCTCGGTCAACTGATTGTTGCCCGCCAAGCGTTCGACCGCCATGTGGTTGGCGCTCATCGTCGACATTTGGATTGGAATCGGCATCGGTCTTTTCTAAATTTCGGTCATTTATCGTATGTAGTCAAGCAGAGAGGTCTGCAACAGCGTGCCGCCGGATTGCAACGCGGCGGTGTAGGCGTTTTGGATTTCGTTGAGCCGCACAAACGCGTCGGCCATGTCCACGTCGGCCTCGTTGGAGACGAGCGGGTCGATGGATGACGCTTGGTGCCGGGTGATCGCCTCGGAGGTATCCAGCCGCGACTGGATGGCTCCGAGGTTGCTAAAATGGTTGATGAAATTGGTTTCGTCGGATTTGACGTTTGCGATGCCGTTGCTCTTGATGTTCGTGGTGTTGCCGGAGTTCAGGTTGTCGCGCAGCGTGATCAAGTGCGCGATGAAGTCCGCGCCATTCGTGCTGTTCTTCAAAATCCCCTGTGCGCCCTCGGCGGGGTGGTTAGAGCCCACCGTGCTGTCGGTGGCAATATCCACTTTGGTGGTTTTACTGTTGCCGCCCCACGTGACCGCCGTGATGTCGCCATTAGCATCTCGCGTGGTGCCGTAGGTGGCGGTGGTGCTATTGGTCCCGGAGAAAACATAAACGTCGCGGTGCTTTGTGTTGGCCAAGCGCACGGCTTCCTCGAGGAGCTGATTGATTTCCTTGCCGTAGGCTTGCAATGCCTCGGTCGGCTTGGAGGCATCGGCCATTGTGGCAATCTCACCGGCGCGATCGTTGAGCTTCTTCATCGCGTTCAGCGAGGAATACGCCACGGTGGAGTTTTCGCGAACCTTGCCGATGTTGTCCTGGTATTGATTGAGTACGCGCAGTTCCGCGCGGAGATCGAGCACGCGGCGCATCGCCTGCGGATCGTCGCTGGGCGAGTCGATGCGCTGACCGGTTGCGATCTGGCGTTGCACCCGCATTTGCCGCTCGGCGAGCTTGGCAATCTGCGTGCGAAAATCGTTTCCAAAACTAGCTGCAGTGACTCTCATATCAAATTTCTTAGCGTTGCATATTGATTACATCACCCATCAGGGTGTTCATCGTGGTGATCAGTCGCGCTGAGGCTTGGAAGGCGCGCTGGAAAATTACGAGGTTAGCCACCTCTTCATCGATAGAAACGCCCTGCACTGAATCGCGTTGTTTTTGCAGCATATTCTGCACGGCTTTTTGGTCGTTGAGCCGCACGTTCACCCTAGAAAGTTCCTGCCCAAAGCTGCTCACCGTGTTGCCGTAATGCTCGGAGTAGCTCATATTGTTTAGGTTGACGGTGGGTGATTTGAGCTCGTCGGCCAGCGCCCGGGCGATGGTGTTATCCCCCACCTCGGTGGCGTTTGAGGATAGTTGCATCTTGCGGGGATCGTCGGTCAAGGTGGTGTTTACGCCAATATCGGCCGCGCCGGTGCCGGTGAAAAAATTCAGAGTGTTGTCGTTGTTGCCGCTGAGGTCGTAGCCGGTCGTGTGCAGGGCGTTCACCTGCGTAATCAATTCCGAGGCTAGCGTATTCAGGTTTTCACGCAGATCCACCACCCCACCATCGCGGGCATCAATGGCTCCGGCGATCTTGCCGCTGGTGAGCTTTATCGCAGTGCCGTTGCTACTGCTGGCGGCAGAGTGGTAGCCATTGCCATCGGTGACCACTTTCATCACATCGGTCATCACGTTGTCGGTGATGAATTCCTCGCCTGAAATGAAGACGCTCATTTTGCCGTCGTCATTGGTGGAGGTGGTCACATTTACAAATTCGGCGAGCTGCTCCAGCGTATTCACCATCACGTCGCGGATTTCATTGGCCGCGCCTTCCACCAATTCCGTGTTGCCGATGGAAGAGGTGAGGTAGGCTAACTGCTCGAGCTTGGCGTTGGCGTTGGCGATGTCAGCCTTGATCTCCTTGTTCAAAGAGCTGCGCAGATTGTCCAGTCGGCGATCCACGCTCTTAAATTTATCGGTTAATTTTTGCGCGCTATAAAGAGCCGTCTGCCGTTCGCCGGTGGAAGTGGGGCTGGCGCTGAGCGACTGGAAGGAGTTAAATAAATCTGTGACCCCTTCGCTGATGCCATACGTGTTGTAGGCATCGCCGGCATCCACGCTTTGGCGATCCAAGCTTTGACCCAAACTGGATTCGGCCATTTGCAGACCCCGCTGTTTGGCCTCGAGAAAAGCGGTCACACCCTTTTCCTCCACCAACTGCTTGTCGATGGCGTAATCACGAACCTGCTCGATGCGCGCCACGCTCGCGCCGGACCCCTGCGGGCCCTTGTCGGTGGGGATCGCCACCGCGGAGGCAATCTTCACGCGTTGGCGCGCGTAAATCGGGTTGGAGGCATTGGCGAGGTTATTACCCGCAATCTCGGCACCTTGGCGGGCGGTCTGCATAGCATTCCGCGCCATCTCCATGGTTCCTAATATTCCGAGTCCGCCCATTTTCTTTCGTGTTCTAGGTTAAATTTATTTCACCGGGGGTTACTGCATTTTAAGCTCAGCCTGCAACGCGCCAGCTGCTTTCATCGCGGAAAAAATCGTCATCATATCGCGCGGCGTTGCGCCGAGGCTGTTGAGCGCCTCGGAAACTTCCTGCACCGTGGGCAGCTCGGGGAACACGTGCAAACCGCCGCCGCCTTCGGTGACCTTTGCCACATCCGCCGGAACCCGCTGGGTCGTGCCCGTTTGCGACAATGCGTTGGGTTGCGAAATATCCTCGCTCTTGGCCACCGTGAGATAAATATTGCCGTGCGCGACAGCGCAGCTGAGCACCCGCACGCGGGAAGTGGCCACGATGGTGCCGGTGCGCTCGTTCATCACCACGACCGCTCTGGAATCGGGCACCACAGTAATGGCCTGCAATTGCGCGGCAAAATCCACCGGCGCGGCGAGAAACTGATCCGGCACTTTGATGCGGATGGTGCCACCATCAATCGCCGCGGCAAAATTACCCACACCACCAAGCCGTTGTGCCTGGCCGAGGATGGCCTCCTTCATGCGCGCGGCCAACACGGTGTCGGGCTTGCGTATGCAAATTTCCATGAAGCCATCCACCACGAGGGTGACGGGCACTTCCCGTTCCACCACTGCGCCATTAATCAGAATGCCGCCGGTGGGGTGGTTCTTGGTCACCTGCGCATTGCCGGTGCCGAGGGAAAATGAGTTATTGCTCAGCGGTCCGCTGGCCAAGGCGTAGACTCGCCCACCCGCCGTCAGGGGTGCCATGTGCAGAAACCCACCCGTCAACGAAGTGGAGTCGCCCATGGAGTTGATCGAAATATCAATCCGTGAACCCTTCTTGGCGTAGGGATTCAGATTCGCGGTAAGCGCCACCACGGCGGCGTTTTTGGTGGACACCGAGGTGGCGGGCACATTGATCCCGTAATGCTTCAGCAAATTCGCAATCGCCTGCTTGGAGTAAATCGTATCTTTATCGCCGGTATTATTCAGGCCGGTGACAATGCCTATGCCGTGGATGCCGTTAGGATGTTCCCCTTTAAAATAAGCGATATCCTTTATGCGGACACCACCGCCCACGGCATTGGCGCGCAAGGGGCTCACGGTTTGCAAATTGGCGGAGGGGTTGGCCCCCGGTGGGATGGTGATGCCCGCTTGTTGCCCAAAGGCCATCGCTGGAATCATCACGCAGAGCGGAATGGAAAAATATCTTTTCATGATCATGTGTTCGATTTGATTATTTGTGAATTAAAACGGGCTTACTTGATCCCAAAATTTCATGAACCAACCTTTGTTTTGTGAGTCGGAAATGACGCCGGTATTCACGTAACGGATTTGCAAATCTGCCAGGCGTTCGCTCATCACCATGTTGGAGGAATCGATATCCTCGCGCCGCACCGTGCCGCGCAGGATGGCCACCTGCGTCTCGCCGCCATAAGAAGTTTGGCGCATGCCTTCGATCACCATCGTGTTATTCGGCAGCACATCCACCACACGCACGCCGAATTTGGCGGTAATTTTATCCACGTTCTTCGTCGTGCCTTTGCCTTCGTGCGTGCTGGTGTTGGTGAATTCCATTTTCGGATAGCTCCCCTGATGCTTGCCCAACTGGCTGCCTGCAGTGGCACCCGCCTGGGTGCCAAACAGAAAACTGGAGATGCCCGCATTGGCCGAGCCCACGCGGCTGGTGGTGCTCTTGTTATCACGATCCACCGTGGCCGATTCGGACACGGACACAAACAGAATGTCGCCAATCGCATGCGCGGTCTTGTCCAGTACCGGCCCGCGACTGGAGCCATCTTTCCAAAGTGAATCCGCCAAGACGCTGCCGGTCATGGCGAGGGTGAGAGTGAGGGCGAGAATTTTTTTCATGATTACTTTCCAGATGAGCTGATAAATTTAACGGACACTGTTTCGCTATTCACCACTGTGCCGCGGATTTCCTTGTAGGATTTGGGGTTGCGCAGACGAATTACATCGCCCGGCGCGCCCTCTTCCAGAGCAACGACAGGGAGCCGAATGAGTAATGATTTGTGTCGAATCACCGCTTGCACCGTTTGATTGCGCAGCACCACCGGCCGGCGTCGCACGTGGTGCGGTTGCAGCACGGTGCCCGGGGGCACGGCTTGGATGATTTGCAAATCATCCGCCAATTTGTCGCCATCCCAAACGCCGGTGCGCAGGTTGATGACATCCATTTTTTTGCGCTTGAGCGAGACTTGATCAAGGGCTGCAAGTCGATTGCAAAGTTTGGTGGCCACCCACACCTCGCGCAGAAGGGCTGCTTTGAAAAATCCGGTGTGTTCGCCGCGCGACTGGTCGCCGACGATCACGGAATACTTTACCGTCATGAACGCACCCAGTCCTCCGGCGGGCGCTTGGGTGATTTTCACGATGAGAGGGAATCCTTTGGGCACTTCCACATTCGGCAGCGGCCGCACGGAAGTAAGCACTAGTTTGCCCTCGTTCACTTCCAACTCCTCCGTGAGGGCTGCAGTGATGGCGGGCTGCAAGTTGGCCAGCTCCGCAAAACTTGCGGTTGCGGTTGCGAGGAGGATGAGGGTAAATATTTTTTTCATTTTCAGTTAGAGAGATTAGGATTAGCCGCGCAAGCGGTTACTCATTTGCATCATTTCATCGGCGGCTTGGATGGCTTTGGAATTAACTTCATAAGCGCGCTGGGCCTTGATGAGGTTCACCATTTCTTCCACCACTTTCACGTTGGAAAGCTCCAACCAACCTTGTTGGACCGAGGCCATTCCGGTGAGACCGGGGAGACCGGTCTCCTCCGTGCCCGCAGCGAGGGTGGCTTTGTAAAGACTGCCGCCTATGCTCTCCATTCCGCCTGGGTTGGCGAAGCGCGAGAGCATAATCTGGCCCACATTGGAGGTGACCCCCTCAA
>JAPKDK010000042.1 GCA_028872645.1 Verrucomicrobiota bacterium | reverse complement strand
CGGATGCAATTTTACTATCAGCCATTGGATTCATTGTTGGGCACGCTCTTCACCGCCACCAACTTTATATGGACCGATACTTTCATTACCACCAACGGCAATAACGTGGGCGGGCTTAATGTCACCACCCCCGGCGCCAGCGCCTGGACCGGGCCGCACACCCTGAAATATTTTTCGCAAAAGGTAGGACGTACGGTCACGCAGCCGGACATCATTTTCGTGTGCGACGATCTCGGTGTGGCACCCGACGGCGTACCCGTGGCCTGGAATCGAACCGACAACACTCAGGGTTGGACCAATAATGGCTCCTGGGCCAACGTCGGGTTAGTCAACCTGAATACTACCAACGTGGGCCCCGGCAATATATTTGTGCCACCCACGGGCATTATTTACACCTTCTCCAATCTGGGTAACACCGCAACCACCGGCAGCTTTGAAGTGCTGTGGACCGGTGAGGCGAGTGTGGTGGGCAACAAAAACCCGTCTTTCTCGTTGTGGGGCCACATCAAGGGACCCGGCCCGGATGACTTCATCACCTTCCCCCGCGATGCCACCGTGTGGCGTTTGGAAAACGAGATTGCACCCAAAGTCAGCGTGCCCACCATTAGCATGATTTCCGATAACGGCGGCATCAACCCCATCGCCACCAACTCCTTTACCCGCACCGAGGAAACCATTTCCATCATTGGCAACGGCCTGGCCAGCGTCACCGCGGTGGAAATCATGTCCGGCGATAAAGTGGTGCAAACCATCTTCCCCGTGGAACGCTACAAACTAAATGACATGCGCATTGACATCCCACCCGGCGTACTCACCGAGCAAGCCGAAGGCACCACCCGTAAAGTGCGTGTTTGGAACACCGTCGGCGTTTCCCTCGCGAGTCCGCAATTTTTCAACATCTACACTGGGCGTGCCGTCGTCACTGGCACTTCGGTCGACAACCAGATTTTCGATCGCGCGCAACCACTCACAGTATATGGTTTTGGTTTTAAGAGTTTGCAAACCAGATCGGCTGATGGCGGAGCAACACTGACTCATGTTCGGATGGAGGATGGCCAAGGGAATGTAATTTCACCACAAAATGGAAATTCCACTGCGATCACTTGGGATGTATTAAGTGACACTCAAGCGGTAATCCCATTAAGTAGTTTTGATTACAAGGTGGATGGTCCGTGGCGTCGTGTTCGGATTGCGAGGAGTGGGAGTGCTGAAACTCTCAGCTCTACCAACAACTTGGAATTGATCACCTGGATCACCACAACCCCGATTATTACCAGCCTTGAATCTATCGACGCTAACGGGAGCAGTGCCGCTAACATCAGCACCACCATTCCACTTCGTCGTGATCGGGCGTTGGACATCAATGGTACCGCATTAAACACCGCGATCGCCATTGAAATAATGCGGAAAGATGGCACTTCATTCCCGAACCCGGTCGTCATCAATCTCCCCAATGCCGGTGTTACCGTGGATGATAACGGTTCGCGCATCCAAGTCTCCGCCAACGTCATCCCCTACAACGATGCTGACGGCCATGCCGTTGACCAGCAACGTAAGTTTAAGGTGTACAATGTAATCGGCAATCACATCTACGGCACCGCGTTTAATGTAAATGTGCAGCCGGTTGTCACTGGCCATGGCGCATTCGGTGGGGACAATGCGTTCAACCGCCATCAAGTATCCGGTGACGATGTGACGATTAACGGAACCGGTTTACTTAACATTAAGGAAATTCAAATTGTTGATGAAAATGGAACGGCCTTGGCCAATGCGCCCAAGTTTGTGCTGCCGCATCCAGGTGTGGTTGTGACAGATACCTCTATTTCGATTGATACGCAGACAGCTCAATTTGCAAATGCATCTTCTGCTGATTCTAAAAGAGAAGATCGACATCGGCGATTCAGGTTAACAAGTGATAGGGATGCTGTTAGCACTTCAGCCGCTTCCCGATTTATCATTGGTGTGCCCCCGACTTACACATCCCTTGCGGGCATTGCAAATTCAAACTTGGATTGGCGTCGAGATACAGACGGGATAGCGGATCATAATATGACATTTAGTGGCACAGGATTCCTGTTGCTAAGTTCAGTACAGATTGTGGACATCAATGGGAACCCCATCGCCGGTGTGACCGCTGCCTCGGATACCACAGGCGTGTCGGATATTAACGCATCAGCTTTTAATCTAGTGGCGAATGCTCCGGCCTTCACTGGCCAAGGTCATCTGTTGGATTCATCTACGTATCTAAATGATGGTCGAGGTGTGCGTCGTGTGCGTGTGACGACTCCGTTCGGAACGGCAACAAGCCTAGCGTCAAGTGGATTCACCATTTCGGCCACCCCGGATTTACTGCCAATATCCGGTGGTGTAAATGGGGTGAACACCTCGGGCAACACCTTTGCTGGGTCAGCCGATTTCAACGGGAGCGATTATAATGCCACGCGAGGATTGCTGGTAATCAACGGTTCGAATTTTCGTGGCCTCAAACGAATTTATTTGGGCAATGCAACATTGGGAGGAGCTGGGGCGGCTGCGCCCCAGATAAGTTCTTCGATCCAAGTTGACCCGAATGCCATGCCCACAGGGATTACAATTAATGCAGCTGGAACCCAAATTAGCATGACCAAGGCAGCAATTAACAATATCAATACATCGTGGCTGAATGGTAATGGAGCTTCGCTCTCCAGACGGGTCTCGTTCTTGAGTGCAGCGGATCAAAATGCGACATCACCTTTGATTGTGCCGAGAAACTAATTAATTTGACCCCGCCAATGGCGGGGGCCAAGGAACGGGTGGAGTGAGAAAACGGGGGCGGTCTCGAAAGAGGCCGCCTCGTTTTTTATGCGTTAAATAAGTTGAGAGAAACGTTGGTGAGATCGGGAGCTAGAAAAGTGGGGTGGTGTTCGGCAAGTTGGGCTTCGGTGTAACTGCCGGTGGCAACGGCAAGTACGCGAGCGCCAATAGATTGGGCGCAATGAATATCGGCAGGAGTGTCCCCGATGATGAGTATTTCAGATGGGCTCAGGTTGGGGAATTGGCCTTGGGCGTTTTCGAATGCGGACTGCGCGATTTCATTGCGATCTTCGGTGGTGTCGCCAAAGGCGCCAAATTCAAAACGGTGCCAGAGATGGTAGTGGGTGAGCTTGAGTTCCGCGCCCAGCGGGAGGTTGCCGGTGAGTAGGCCGAGCATAGGCGGCGTGGCCCTAGCCTCAATGGCATCGAGCAGTTCAACCACGCCGGGGAGGGGTTGGGTATTGTCCGCTGGCAAATGTTTGGCGAGTTGCTGGGTATATACTTCTGTGAACCTTTCGAAATTGGCCTGGGTGGGCTCAATTTGATTGGCGCGAAACACTTCGTAGGCTAGGCCGCGGTCGGTTCGTCCGGCGAACTCCATGGATTCAGTGGCATTTGGTAGATCAAATGCCTCGGCAAATGCCTCGGTAAACGCCTTCATGCCGGCGCCGCCGGTGAGGATGAGGGTGCCGTCGATGTCGAATAGAACGAGACGAATCATGGACACGGACTCTCCCATTAGGCTGTGCCGAAAGTCAATGCACCCGTGAACAACTCGTTAATGGCTGCGGCTTGACGGCGCGCGCGAGGGCCGTTAGCGTAAGCCCATGACGAGGGGATTCTTTTTCCTATTTGTACTCAGCACTTTGGGCGCAGTGTTTTCAGGCTGCATTTCCGCCAAGGATGAGAATGCCGGTGGTCGTGCGGTGAACCCGCCCAGTCGCAACCCGCTGGAGCGCATGCGCAACCAGGCTTCGCCTGGGCACGGTTTTAAATTCTATCCGGGGGTGGGCTGGAGATATCAACCGCCGGGTGTGAAGGCCGAAATGTTCACGATGACAGCCGAGCAATTATTCGCGCTGGCGCAAGAGGCATTTGATGAGGGGGATAATACCAAGGCGATGTTTGCCGCCCGTTGGCTGTATGTAAATCAGGCAGGAGCGGAACTTGCGCCGGAAGCACGCCGCCTTGTGGCTCAGATTTATGAGAAGCGAGGATTTCATGAAAACGCGTTTCAGGAATATCAGGCGCTGCTCGATGCCCACCCGAATTATGATGCCGCCAATGGTGGCGCCAAGCGTACGGAGGTGGCGCAGCGGATGTACAATATCGCTGGAGAATTTCTGGACGGGAAAGGGTTTCGCTGGAAGATTCCTTATCAGGAGCGCATGTATCTTCCGCTCTTCTCGTCCATGAGACGCACGGCTAAACTCTATCAACAGGTGGTGACAAACGCACCCTATGGCGAGCTGGCGGCTTCGGCACAGTACGGGGTGGGGCAGGCGCATGAGCAGGCACTCACGGGGTTCTGGGGATTTTTCGCCGATGAAAAAGCTTATAAAACAGCCACAAAAGCTTACCAATTATTGGCAGATCGTTATCAGAAACGCTTGGGCGATGCAGACCGGCCTAACCAGGAAGAGATTGATCGAATCGTGGCCGAAGCCAGTTTTCGTGTGGCGGCGATTTATGAAATTCAGGCCAATGAAGGCGTTTACGACCAAAGCATGGCTGAGCGCGCCATCAACGCATTCAAAGATTTCCGAATACTGAACGCCGATAATTCCAAGATGAAACCCCGACGTGATGAAGCCGAGGAGCGTATCAACCGCCTGCACTTGGAACGTGTCCGGGGAGCGCTGGCCATCGCAGAGTTTTATGAGCGCCGGGGAAAATGGATTGCCGCTTTCAAGTATTTTGGCGAGACCTCCTCGCGCGCTGGAACGGTGGAGGGTTTGGCGAATGAAAAAAGTCCCGTCTATGCAGAAGCTCGGCGCATCAATGAGCTGTCGAAAATTTCGCGCGATCGGGTGACTCAAAAAAGTGTGCACGAAGCGCTGGGCTTGGCGGCGGATATTGAAAATGTGAAACTCACCGGGATGATGGAACTCAGTGACCTGCAGCTGGATTCCGTGGAGCGTGTGTCTCGGCGGATTGAGTTGAATCTACGTCTGCAAGAGGCCGAATTGCGCAAGGCGGTGGACAACGAAAATACGGTTTACGAAAAAGTGAATGCCCTGAAAACCCGTGCCGATGCAATTCTCAAGGCAGCCGAAGCTGAGCTTGACCGGCGCGCGGCTGAAGCGAACAAGGAGTAAAAGTGAAATTCAACGAACTGAAAATTGGAATACTGGCGGTATTCGCCGGCCTTAGCCTTGGCTGTGTGGGCTATCACGTGGGAACCACCAACGGGCTCACCGCCGGTGCGCGTTCGGTGCAGGTGAAATTTTTTGAAAACGAGACTTTCGAGCCCCGCCTCGCCACCGCCGTGAACCGCGCCATGAAAAGCGAGTTTCAAAAGGACGGCACTTATTCATTGGAGACCCAAAGCGAGGGGGACTTGGTTGTCACCGGAAAACTCATCAACTTCCGCCGCAACGGCGTGAGCTTCAAACCCGATGATGTACTCACGGTGCAGGATTACACGATGCAACTGTCCGCCGAGATCACAGTCATCAACAGCGCCACCGGTGTGGAAATCTTCCGGGAAACAATCACCGGAACCTCCACCGTGCGCGTGGGCAACGACCTCACCGCAGGTCAACGCCAGGCGGTGCCCATTATTGCCGCTAAACTGGCAGAACAAGCCATACTACATTTTGTGGATGGTGATTGGAGTGATGCCGACAAACCGGGTGAAGCTCAACCGATAACGCCATAGTTCCCCGAAAAAGGTTGCCCGCTCAACGCCCATGACACAAACTTTGGGCGATGAAAAATTCCGTTGCTTGCCTTGCTCTCACGCTCGCCTTTTCCCTCTCCGCCAGTGATTGGCCGCAATGGCGCGGCATGAATCGCGATGGCATTCTCCACGGCGAACCCGCCCTCGCCAAGCTCCCCGCCAAGCCCGCCGCGCTTTGGCAAATACCCATTGGCAAAGGCCAGGGCGGCCTCGCGCTCACCAAAGGCACGCTCATTGTGCTCCACGAAACTTCCGTGGACATGCAGCCGTGGGAAACCGCCGTCGCCATCAACAGCGCCACCGGAAAAATAATTTGGCAAACCCCGTACGGTCCCTCGTGGCAATACACCAACGTATACGGCCCCGGCCCACGCACCGCGCCGCTCATTGACGACGACCTGCTCTTTTGCCAAAGCGCCGCGGGCGTGCTCGCCTGCATTTCGATGGACGGCGGCAAACTGCTTTGGAAAAAAAACTACGCCAAGGATTTTGGCGCCAAATGGTTTGGCGGCAACGCCCCCGGCAGTGGCGGAACCGCCGCCAGCCGCCACGGCAATAACGGCCAACCTGTCACCGATGCCAAATATATTTATGCCCCCGCTGGCGGGCACACCGGCGCCAGCCTCGTTTGCCTTGAGAAAAAAACCGGCAACCTCGTTTGGAAAAGTGGCACCGACTACGCCGCCTACTCCGGCCTGATGCGCGGCAAACTCGCCGGCGTGGAACAAATTGTAATGGTCACCGCCGCCAATATGATCGGCTACCGCACCAAGGACGGTAAAAAGCTCTGGAGCGTCACGGTGAAGACCGGTGCCGCGCGCAACATCGTCACCCCCATTTTGCACGGCGACACCGTCACCATGGCCAGCCACACCTTGGGAACGTTTCAAATCCGCATCCGCAATAGTGGCGACGACCAAATCGCCGAGGAAATCTGGCGCAATCGCGAAGCCCGCACCAACATCACCACGCCTGTTTTGAAGGATGGATTTTTATACGGCCTCGGTACATCGCGCGGACGCAATTCGGAGTTCGTTTGCATCAATCACAAAACCGGCAAAACTGAATGGAGCGCGCCCGGCTTCGCCGATTATGCCTCCGTGATTTCGATGGGTGACACCCTCCTCGTCCACGGCTCACGCGGCACGACCACTTTATTGAAAGCCAACCCCGCCAAATACACCCCACTCGGCCGCATCGAAAACGCCAGCCAAACCTCGTGGACCTTCCCCGTCTACGCCGGCGGCGTGCTTTACGTAAAAGACGGGTTACGCGATGGCAAAAACAAGCTAACCGCTCTGAAGCTACGTTGATAGTTTCTTCGATCCTACCAGTTTGGGAGTGACAGGGGCGCGGGGGGTTCCGTATCGTGGGGCGTCGTTTATGAGCCATACCGAGCAATACATCGAGGCCCAAGCCGCCGCCAATGAGTTGGTGGATGTGCCGCAATTGGTTAACCACATCATTCAGGACGGCCTCGATCACGCCGCGAGCGATATTCACATCGAGCCGTGGGAGGATATGACCGGCGTGCGCGTGCGCGTGAATGGCGTGCTTCAATGGGTGGTGGGCATTCCCAGCGATTTTCATGAGAATATCTGCGGCCGCGTCAAGGTGATGGCCAACATGAAAAGCCACGTGAAGGATCTCCCGCAGGATGGCAAGGCTACGCCAGAGGAGTTTAACGGGGTGCAGCTGCGAGTTTCCATTTTTCCCACAGTGTATGGCGAGAAAATCGTCTGCCGTATTTTTAATCCGGACGCTAAGATGTTTAACATCGAGTCGCTTGGGTTTGATGACGACACGCTGGACCGCTTCAAGGAACTCGTCTCCAAACCCACCGGCCTCATCCTGCTCACTGGGCCCACTGGCTCGGGCAAGACCACCGCCATTTATGCCGCCATCGGGCACATTCTCGAAAAATCCGGCAACGCCATCGCCGTGTCTTCGGTGGAAGATCCGGTGGAGCAAAACCTTGATTGGGTCAACCAATCTTCGCTCAACGTGAGCATGGGCTACACGTACCCCATCGCATTGCGGTCGCTTATGCGGCAGGATCCCGAGATCATTATGGTGGGTGAGATTCGCGATGAAGAAACTGCCAACATCGCCATCAACGCAGGGATGACCGGTCACCTCGTCATCAGCACCCTCCACTCCGGCACCACCTCCGGCACTTTCGCGCGCCTCATCAATATGAACATCGAGCCCTTCCTGCTCGCCTCCACTATCATCGGCGTGCTCGGAGTGCGGTTGCTCCGCCAAAACTGTCTCCACTGCGCCGCCCCCTATCAGCCCGAAGCCTTCGCCATCGAGCAACTCCGCCAACATGAAGGCGGAGAATACGTTGAGCAAGTCCTTCAGAACGATAGCTTTTATCGCGGCACCGGCTGCACCGCCTGCAGCGGCACTGGCTTCGGCGGTCGCTCCTCCATCACCGAGCTGCTCACCTGCGATGCTGATGTCCGCGAGGCCGTCATGAAAAAGAAATCCACTTCAGAAATTCAAGAAATCGCCGTCAACGCCGGGATGATCACCCTCTGGGATGGCGGTCTCCAAATGGTCGTCGACCGCAAAACCACCCTCGAAGAAATCCTCCAAAAAGTAGCGGCGGACCAAGTTTAATTCTACGCCAATTTTTTGTCGGGCATTTCTTTTCCAACTGTAGCTCGGGCCGTTCAATCGCCAATTCAAACTGCTCAATCCTCTAAGTATACCTCACAATTAAATCTTGATTGCATATCACTTTGTAACACAAAGTAAACGTATGAGCGCTCAGTGGGCCGAGGAGAATCTGAACACCATTCGCACCCTGATGGAAAGGGCCAGCGCCTACCGCCGCGCCCTCGCGCCG
Organism: Verrucomicrobiota bacterium; assembly: GCA_028872645.1. Lineage (GTDB taxonomy): Bacteria > Verrucomicrobiota > Verrucomicrobiia > Limisphaerales > UBA1100 > JACNJL01. Next base: position 6,182 of record JAPKDK010000042.1, on the reverse strand, counting down.
GTGGCTATCACCGTGGGCGTGCTGGGCATCGCGGCTGCCGGGTTGGCAGGGATGGGATGGACAGGGCAAAACAATTTCGCCGCTTACTGGTTAGGGATGGGCGTTGTGGCAATCTTGGCAGCGCTGTTGTTGGTGCGGCGTCAGGCGTTGCAGGCGGATGAGGAATTTTGGTCACCACCCACCCGCCGTGTGGCGCAGGTAATGGTGCCGCTGCTGCTCGCGGGGTTGATCTTGGGTGTGTTGGAAATTTTGAACACGGATGGTCGCGACAGCATTCGCCTGATTGCATTGTGGATGGTGTTGTACGGTGGGGCACTCCATGCGGCGGGATTTTTCATGCGGCGCGGGCTGAAACTGGTGGGGTGGGGTTTTGTCATTTGTGGCTCAATTTGTCTGTGTTTACACACTATGGGCGACGTGAAATGGCTCGGCGAAGCAAACGCGAATTGGGTGATGGGCTGGGCCTTCGGGGCTAATCATTTGGCTTATGGACTTTATTTGAAACTGACGGCGGAGCCGATGAACGAAGAGTGAACGCAGAATCATTCCAGCAACTGGATAAAGTGATCCACGAGAAAGGGCGAATGGCGATTATGTCGATGCTCGCCGCTGCGGTGGAGCTTTCGTTTACCGAATTGCGCGACGCGCTTGGGATGACCGATGGCAATCTGACCACCCACATTCACACTTTGCGAAAGGCAGGATACGTGGCGGTGGCCAAAAGCGTTCAGGACAACCGCTCGCACACCACCTGCTCCCAGACCGCGGCTGGACGCAGGGCATTCAGCGAGTACGTGGCTTTCCTGGAGGTCATTGTAAAACAGGCGCGCTGGTTGGAGAATAAAACCCAACCGAATGAACTGCTTACCCAGCCTTTGCCATACAAAGCCGGAATTACCCTCCTGCGGGCAGAACATTTGGGCATGTGCTTTGGCGTGCGTGATGCCATTACGATGGTGCGGAAGGAGGTTGCGGCAAGGCCGCTCACGGTTTTGGGCGAGTTGGTGCACAATGCCACCGTTCTGGACGACCTCGGGCAGCGCGGTGTGCAATTTGAAAATGAACTTGATCGCGTGACCACATCGGCCGCGATGATTACTGCACACGGCGCGTCGGACAAGGCCCGTGCCCGCGCGCGTGCGGCGGGCTTGCGGGTGGCCGATGCGACGTGTCCGCTGGTGCATTTCGCTCACGAGCAAGTTCGCAAACTGGCAACGTCGGGATTTCACGTGGTCGTCATCGGACGAAAAGGGCACGTGGAAGTGCGCGGGCTTACTGAGGACTTGGACGAGTGCGACGTGGTGTTAAATGAAACGGACATCGACGCATTGAAAGCTCGGCCGCATTTTGGTGTGGCGGCGCAAACCACGCAACCCATCTCGCGCGTGCGGGAGTTGGTGGATTATTTGCAGGCGCGTTTTCCAAAATCAGAGGTGCGGTTTGTGGATACCGTGTGCCAGCCCACCAAGCAGCGGCAGGGGGCCGCAGAGGAAATGGCGTTTCAGTCCGACGTAGTGCTCGTGGTCGGCGGCGCCAATAGTAACAACACTGCGGAACTCGTTCGCACTTGTGGCAAGTATTGCGAAAGCGTGTATCACGTGCAGGGGCCGGATGATGTGTGCGCGGAATGGATTCCAGAAAACGGTACGCTGGGCATCACGGCCGGTACGTCGACGCCAGATGAAACGATTGATGCGGTGGAGTCTCGCGTGCGGGAAATGACCAAATTCCAATAACCCAGACCCAAGGAATTTCTTGGGTCTGGGTTATTGGAATTTGGGGCTTCTACCGATGTTCTCCCGCCAAAACATCTTGCGGTTTTAATTCGAGGTCGAAGGGTTCCAGCGGCATGGGTCGGTCGTGCTCGAGGTGGTCGGCGCAGATGGTGAAGAGGTCGGCTTCGGTGGTGGTGCGACGGATGCGGTGGAGGAAGTCGCCGGTGGGGTCGATGCCGATGCCGATGTAGTTAAAATATTTTTTCATTTTCGATACGTGCGATTTTTCGTTCAAGTTTGGGGGGCGCACGCTTTCAAAGAGGTCACGCAAATAGTCGAGCACATCGTGGCCGGTGGGCGTGAAGGGGGTTTCGTTGTTTTGGCCATATTGAGTTTCGCGGATTTGGCGGAAGAGCCACGGGTTGCGGATGGCGGCGCGGCCGATCATGAGGCCGGCGGCGTGGGTGTCGGCGAGTACGGCGGCGGCTTTGGCGGGGGAGTAAATATTGCCGTTGGCGAGCACGGGGCAGGGGAGGGCTTCGACGGCGCGCGCGATGTAATCATAATGGACGCCGCTGCGGTAGCCTTCGCGCACAGTGCGGCCGTGGACGGTGAGGAGGTTGATGCTGTGTTTGGCGAAAATGGGCAGGAGTTCCTCGAATACGGCGGGGTCGTCAAATCCGATGCGGGTTTTTACGGTGAAAGGAATTTCGATGGCGTCGCGGAGTGCGCCGAGGATGGCGTCGACTTGGGCGGGATCGCGGAGCAAGCCACCGCCGGCGCATTTTTTATAAACGACGGGCGCGGGGCAACCGAGGTTGAGGTCGATGCCGGCGATGGGATATTGTTGCAGTTCGCGCGCGGTGCGGATGAGCGAGGGGATGTGGTTGCCAATGAGCTGGGCGAGCGCGGGTTTGCCGGTGGGGTTTTGGGTGATGGAATTGAGGATGGGTTTTTCAAGGCACGACCCATCACGCACGCGGAAGTATTCGGTGACGTACAGATCGGGCCCGCCGTACTTCGCCATCAGCCGCCAAAAGGGGAGGTCGGTGACATCCTGCATTGGCGCAAGCGCGGTGATGGGCGCGCGGGCAAGGGTGACGCGGAAGTGCTCGGCGGGGGTCATTGGTTTTTTCTTTTCGGCGGGGCGCTGGGCGGCTAGGGTGTGCTGCCCACTGTCCCGTGGTGTAATGGTAGCACAGATGTTTTTGGTACATCTAGTCGGGGTTCAAATCCCTGCGGGACAACCACTTTTTAATTTTCAATGACCAAGGCTCAAGGGCTTGGGTTTTTGAATTTTAATTGATGATTCGTGTTTCGCAGCGGGCACCACTCACTTCTTTATGCTTCGCTGAAGAGGAATTCCAAATCGGTTTTGGTGAGGCTCTTGGCGAAGCCCTTTTCGCCGAGGACGTCGGAGATGGTTTGGCGTTTGCTTTGTTGGAGGTTCCAGATTTTTTCCTCAACCGTTCCGGGGGCGATAAGTTTGTAGGCGTTGACGGTTTTGGTTTGGCCGATGCGGTGGGTGCGGTCAATGGCCTGCGCTTCCACGGCTGGGTTCCACCACGGATCGTATAGCACTACATAGCTTGCGGTGGTGAGGTTGAGGCCGGTGCCGGCGGCGCGGAGGCTGAGCAAGAAGATGCCCGCACCTTCGGATTCCTGAAACGCGTTGACGACGTCCTGCCGGTTTTTGGTCTCGCCGGTGAGTATATGCGTTGGGATTTCGCGTGTGCCGCAATCTTTTTCCAAAATTTTCAGCATCTGCACAAACTGACTGAAGACCAAAACTTTTTCGCCCTGTGCGACCAATGGCTCGAGCAGGTCGAAGAGCGCATCGGTTTTTCCGGAGGAGGAGTCGTTGCCCACGAGTGCGGGGTGACAGCAAATCTGGCGCAATCGCGTGAGGGCGGCGAGCACTTGCATTCGGCTTTTGGCGACGCCTTTAGTTTGGATGGTTTCCATCACCGTATCGCGGCTGCGACGGAGTTCGGCGAGGTACAGTTTGCGTTGATCCGTGCCGAGTTCGCAGTCATGCCGTTGCTCGATGCGCTCGGGCAAATCCTTGGCGACCTCGGTTTTGACGCGCCGGAGCAAAATGGGGCGCAGTCGCGAGGAGAGGCGCTTGCGGGCGATGCGGCGATTGGCGATGGCTTCTTCGCTGTCGCCGCCGGCGGGGTCGTACATGGCGTGGAAATGTTTTTCATCGCCGAGATAGCCCGGCTGTACGAAGTCCACGATGCTCCACAAATCAAGTAGGCGATTTTCCAACGGTGTGCCGGTGAGGGCGAGCCGGATTTTGCACGAGAGTTGCTTCACTGATTGGGTGACCTGCGCGCCGGGGTTTTTGATGAACTGCGCTTCGTCGAGAATAATGGCGTTGAATTTGTAGCGTTGCAAATCCTCGAGGTCGCGGCGGAGCAGCGAGTAGTTGGTAACCACGATGTCGTAATCAGGGATGTGCTTGCGCATCGCGTGGCGCGCGGCGCCGCTTTCGAGCACGAGCACGGACATATCCGGCGTGAATTTCTCCACCTCGCGTTTCCAGTTGTGCATCACCGAGGCGGGGCACACGACGAGGCACGGATTGGACTTGCCGCGTTTTTTCCGGTGCTTGAGCCATTTAACATAGACAAGCGTTTGGAGCGTTTTGCCGAGGCCCATATCGTCGGCGAGGATGCCGCCGAGGCGCATGGACTGCAGATGGCAGAGAAACTCGAAGCCCGAATGCTGATACGGCCGCAGTTCGGCATTGATGCCTTCGGGCAGATCGTTGGTGGGGATGCCCTCGAAATGCTCGATGCGGTCGCGCAGTTTTTGCGCCTGCTTGTCATCGCCGAATTGCGAAAGAGCGTCTTCGCCGAGATGGGCGGCCTGTTCCATCGCGATTTTTTGCGTGCCCGTTTCGAGGCCATCGAGGCCGAGATCGGCCATCGTTTCCTGCGCGCGTTGGGTGGCGTCGACGTCCAGCTCCACCCAGCCTTTGCTGGGCAGTTTCACAAACCGGCTGGTCGCCTGCGCGAGGCTTTCCAAATCTTTTTTGGTGAGCTTCATCCCTTCCTCTTCCCACTCCGTGGAAACTGAAAGCCAATCGATGCCGCTGCCCTTCACGATGAGTGTGGGCTTTAATCGCTTGGGTTTGAGGAACAGGCGTTGGAACGAATCGTTGCCTAGAAATTCCGCGTCCTGCGGGCGTTCGTGCCACACGCTGGCGAGCACGTTAAGAAAATTTTCATTCGCATCACCCACCCACAAACCGGGTTCGGGCGTAAACCAATCGAGCTTGCGCAGCCATTCGATGGAAGGCTCGAGGCGGGCGTCCTCCAATACTTGCGGCTTGTCCGCGCGGCGTTTGCCTTTGGCTTTGATGTGCCATTCATGACCAGTCCATTCCCAGAGGCTGCCGTCGAGGTCGCTCTTGGCTTGCAAGCGCAGTTCGAGGCGGTCGCCATGCATTTCCAAAACGAACAGCGGCTTGGCTGTGTGCGATTCGCACAGTTCATTCCAGTCGATGCCCTCGCGCACGTGGGTGCGGCGCAGTTCGGTGATGAATCGTGTGCTCAGTTTGTTGATCGGCGCGCGCGGATTGCCCACCCATTTGCTGAGGAGCGAAGCCGGCGGACTGTTGCGCAGGAAATAAAATGTGTTGTCCACCAGTACCATTGTGGGCCGACCGGTAAAAAATTTCGCATCCTCCAGCGCCACCTCGCGGCCATCGGGCAGCAAGAGCGTATGGGTGAAAGCGAGCACAGCCGTGCCGTTTTTGAACGAAGGGCTCAGCTCGGCGAGTTGGCCGTGGAACTCGTAGGGCTGGGAATCCATGCCCGGTTGCAGTCGCGATTGGCCGCCCCAATGCGCCAGCCATTGCAGCAACGGCTGGCCGGTGAGGGTGAGGCTGTCGCGCCCTTTGAGCTCGTCGCCGTAATGTTCGACAACCCACTCGATGAATTCCCAATCCTCGGCCGGAAACAATTCCTTTTCGTGCGCAGCGCGCACGGTGAGGTCCACGAGATTGGTAATCGATTTCTTGCGGTCGCCCGTGCGCGGCCTGCGCACCACGAATTCCACCCGCAAGGTTTGCAGACTTGAATTAAGGTCTTCCGGCTCCGACACGGCCACGGCGCGGATGGATGCGCGCGGGGCATCGAGATGATTTGGCGCGGGCGGGAACATCCAATGCTCCAGCTCCTTGAACACAGCGCGCTCGCGCTCGGCCTTTTCGATTTCGTTGAAGCGCTTGAGGTTTGCGTGCTGGTTTAGCTCCGCCGGCATCTGCCGACCCGCGCGCAGGAACACCACCGAGAGCGCCTCCAGCCGTTTCTTGCCCTTTGCCTTCGCCACGTCATCCCACCAATCATCCCCGGGAAAATCCTTGCGGCTCAGCTTCAGCTTGGAAAAATAATCCTCCAACAACAGCCACGCCCGCTGCTCATCCTTGCACTTGGCAAACAGCTCGAGGATGTCCTC
>JAPKDK010000041.1 GCA_028872645.1 Verrucomicrobiota bacterium | reverse complement strand
AAACCCCTTCCCCGCGAACAAACTCTGACCGCGTGGAAACACGCCGCCACCCTCGCCACCACTGACGACGAGCGCGGCTGGGCTGAATTGCAAATGGCCATCGTAAACATTGAAACCAATCATTTCAAAGAAGCAAAACAGCATCTTGAAAAAGTGAATGTGGAAATTTACGCGAGGTTGAAACAACGATTGCTCAGCGCCATCGAGCGCACTCCCAAACAAAAACCCGCTAAGCCCTAAGGTTCGCCAGCAGTTTCTCGTGAATGCCGCCGAAGCTGCCGTTGCTGAGCACACACACTACATCGCTTTCCGACGCGTGGGCGGTCACGTGATTTATGATGGCGTCCACGTTCGGCAAGTACGCGGCCTTCGCGCCGTGGCTTTGCACATCGGCCATTAATCGCTCCACGTCCAGCCGCTCAGCTTCGGGGATTTGCTCCAAACGCGCTACTTGCGCGATGACCACATAATCCGCGTCACTGAAAGCTGCGGCCAAGTCGTCCTGGAAAACACTGCGGCGCGTGCTGTTGCTGCGCGGCTCGAACACGGCCCAAATGCGCCGATTTGGGAAACGCCCTTTCAGGGCCTTAAGCGTTTCTCGGATGGCGGTGGGATGATGGGCGAAATCGTCAATCACCGTCACGCCGCGCGCTTCACCGCGCACTTCCATTCGGCGTTTGATTCCCTTGAAGGAAGCAAACGCAGATTGGATTTGTGAATCAGTCAAACCGCAATGCCGTGACACGGCAATCACCGCCAGCGCGTTGCGAACATTCAATTCGCCAAAGAGCGGCAGCGAAAACTCCGCTCCATCAATCGAGAAGGACGAACCCTCTTCTGAGAATTGCAAGCCAGCCACGTTGGTCAATCCGAATCGCTGAATCGGGCAGTGATCAATTTCCAACAAGGGCGCGATGTTCGCATCATCGCCATTGGCGATGAGCAGTCCGTTGCGCGGAATTAAATTTATGAAGCGCCGGAAACTCGTTTGGATTTGCGCGAGGTTTTCAAAAATGTCCGCGTGGTCAAATTCAAGATTATTGAGCACCGCCACTTCCGGAAGGTAATGGACAAACTTGCTACGCTTATCAAAGAACGCCGTGTCATATTCGTCGCCCTCGATGATGAACCACTCGCTGTCCGTGAAGCGCGCGCCTTGCGAAAAATTATTAGGAATGCCTCCGATGAGATAACTCGGGTTGAGTCCGCTGTGCTCGAACACCCAAGCGAGTAGCGCGGTGGTGGTGGTTTTGCCGTGCGTGCCCGCAATCACAATGGAGCACTTGCCGCGAATGAAAGTTTCTTTCAGCAACTCCGGCAGCGAACAATAACGCAACTTGAGTTCCAGCACCGCCTCGGCTTCGGGATTGCCACGGCTGATGGCGTTGCCGATCACCACCAATTCCGGCGCGTCACTAAGATTTTCTTCGCGATAATCCTCCTGCACCTCAATACCGCGCTCGGCCAAAAACGTGGACATCGGCGGATACACATTCGCATCCGAGCCGGTGACGCGTACGCCGCGTTCTTTTAAGGCAGCAGCCACCGAGGCCATCGCGGTTCCGCAGATGCCGATGAAGTGAACGGATTGAATATTCGAAAGCATTCCAATAAGAAAATCACGAGCCCAAAATTTTCTTCAGCAATTCGCCAACCATTTGCGGATTCGCCTTCCCGCAACTGGCCTTCATCACCTGCCCCTTCAGGAAATTCAGCGCGGTCTCTTTTCCGTTCCGAAAATCCTGGGCGGGGCCAGGATTAGCCTCAATGGCTTCGTTACAAAATGCCTCCAACTCGGCCGAATCACTCACTTGCGAGAGGCCCTTTTCCTCGACGATGACTGCCGGTGCTTTGCCGCTCTCGAACATTTCCGAAAACACATCCTGCGCAATTCTACTGTTGATTTTGCTGTCTTCAACGAGCCTCACTAATTCGCCAATGGCCGAGGACTCAAACTTCAGATCGGCTGTCGAGCCGCCGGTTTCCGTAAGCTTGGCCTGTAAATTATTCATCACCCAGTTGGCAACCGCTTTTGGATTCTTTGCGCCCTTTGCCGCTACCTCAAAATAATCGCCCAACGCTGCGTCGCCCACGAACACTTCCGCGTCGCTCGCCGGCAATTGGTAATCCGCCATCAAACGCTGTTTGCGGGCGAGCGGCAGCTCCATCACCGAGGCGCGCACTTCCGCGATCCATTCCTCCGAAGGCGTGTGCGGCATCAAGTCGGGGTCGGGGAAATATCGGTAGTCGTGTGCGTCTTCCTTCGTGCGCATACTTTCGGTGATGCCGACGGCATCATCCCAACGACGAGTTTCCTGCACGAGCGTGCCGCCCTCGCGCAGCACGCCAATCTGACGCTCAATCTCATAAGACGCCGCGCGGCGCACGCCACTGAACGAGTTCATATTTTTGATCTCAACTTTTTCACCCAACTCAGTTTGGCCAATGGGTCGCACGCTGATGTTTACATCACAACGCACCTGTCCTTTTTCCATATTGCAATCGCTCACGCCGCCGTATTCGAGAATGGCCTTGAGCGCGTTCAGATAATCATAAGCCATATCAGCATCGGTGAGGTCGGGCTCGGTGACAATTTCCAAAAGCGGCACGCCAGCGCGATTAAAATCCACACCGCTGTAATCGGAAAAATGAGTACTCTTGCCAACGTCCTCCTCCAAGTGCGCGCGATTGATGCGCACACGCTCGATGCCTTCGCCAAATTCAAACTCCACAAACCCCTCAATTGTGGAAGGAAAATCCAACTGCGTGAGCTGGTAGTTTTTCGGGTTGTCCGGATAGAAATAATTTTTCCGATCCCACTTCGCGTACGATGGCACGTCGCAATTCAGCAGCATCCCTGCCAACGCCGTTTTCCGCAACGCCTCCGCATTGGGCACCGGCAGCACCCCTGGCAACCCGATGCACACCGGGCACACATTTGTGTTGGCCTCCGCGCCATATTCATTGGCACACCCGCACCACATCTTCGTGCGCGTGCGAAGCTGCACGTGCGTTTCCAATCCTATGACTGCCTCGTATGTCATCAGCCAATTTTCGGTCGCTTAGTGTGCCATTCGGTTGCCTGTTCGTAGGCGTGGGCGGCGCGGAGTAAATCGGGTTCGCCGAAAGGTTTGCCGAGGAGTTGCAAACCCAACGGCAAACCGCTTACGGAAAAACCGCAGGGGATGCTAATGCCGCAGAGGCCGGCGACGTTGCAGGAGATGGTGAAGATGTCGGAGAGATACATTTGCAAGGGGTCGTTTGCCTTTTCGCCGATTTTGAATGCGGGAGTGGGGGTGGTGGGGCTGGCGATGAGGTCGACTTCTTTAAAGGCGTTGAGAAAATCTTGGCGAATAAGGGTGCGTACTTTTTGGGCGCGCAAATAATAGGCGTCGTAATAACCGCTGCTCAAAACGTACGTGCCGAGGATGATGCGGCGTTTGACCTCCTCGCCAAAACCGGCACCTCGGGTGGCGCGATTCATTTCCTCGGGGCTCGCGCCATCCACACGCGCGCCGTAGCGGACGCCTTCGAATCGAGCGAGGTTCGTCGAGGCCTCTGCAGTGGCGATGATGTAATAAGTGGCGATGGCGTACTGGGTGTGCGGAAGGGAAATTTCTTTTACTTCCGCGCCTTGTTTTTCCAATTTGGCGACGGCGGCTTCGGTGGCGGCTTTGACTTCGGGGTCAAGGCCCTCGACTTGGTATTCCTTAGGTAAACCGATTTTCAGGCCCTTGACGTCGCCGGTGAGCGCGGCGATGTAATCAGGCACCGGCTCGGGGACGTTGGTGGAGTCGCGTTTATCCTCGCCGGCAATCACGCCGAGCATCGTGGCAGCATCGCGAACATCTTTGGTGAGTGGGCCAACTTGATCCAGCGACGACGCAAATGCCACGAGTCCATAGCGGCTCACGCGACCGTATGTGGGCTTGAGGCCGACGCATCCGCAGAGCGCGGCGGGTTGGCGAATGGAGCCTCCGGTGTCGCTGGCGAGCGAGGCGATGCATTCATCGGCCGCGACGGCCACGGCGCTGCCGCCGCTGGAGCCGCCGGGGATGCAGTCGGGATTCCACGGATTGCGCGCAGGTCCGAAGGCGGAATTTTCCGTGGAGCTGCCCATCGCAAACTCATCCATATTTACGCGGCCAAAAATGACCGCACCGGCTTCGCGCAGTTTTTCGGTGACGGTGGCGTCGTAAGGGCTATTGAAGTCGCCGAGGATTTTACTGGCGCAATTGAGAGGATGACCGTTCACGGCGATGACGTCTTTCATCGCAATGGGCACGCCGAGTAGCGGCTTGGATTTTCCGGAAGCGAGTGCGGCATCGGCGGCATCGGCTTGGGCGAGCGCGTCTTCGGGATCGTGGCTGATGAAGGCGTTGAGTTGGCCGTCCACGGCGGCGATGCGGTCGAGGCAGGATTGGGTGGCCTCGCGCGAGGACAATTCACCTTGAGCTAGCTTGTCGGTCAGCTGCGAAATCGTGAGCGTGTGCGGCATAGTCACTCGACGATTTTGGGCACGATGAAAAGTCCGTTACTGGTTTTCGGCGCGTTGCGCATCGCGGCTTCGTGGGAAAGGGATTCGCGCGGCTCATCTTCGCGTAGCACATTGGTGAGCGGCACGGCGTGGGCGGTGGGCTCGACGCCTTCGACGTCCAATTCGTTGAGCTTGTCGACGTACTTGAGAATGTCACCCAACTGTGATCCGAGCCGCTCTTCCTCCTCGGCGCTAAGCTCGATGCGGGCCAGCTTCACGGCGTGCTGGAGATCCTCGCGCATCGGTTTAGGCTTCGCCGAATTTTCCTTCGATCAAGGATTGGATGGCATCGGCGGCGTCTATCGCATCGTCGCCGTTGGTTTCGACCACCAAACACGTACCCTTGGCGGCGGCCAACGTCATCAGGCCCATAATGCTTTTGCCGTTCACGCTGTCGCCGTCTTTGGTGACGGTGATGTCTGCCTGAAATTTATTGGCCATTTTCACGAAAGCGGCTGCGGGACGCGCGTGCAGTCCGGATTGATTAGAAATAATCAATTCCCGGATGACAGCTTCGTTATGGCCATTTTTTTCCATAGGTGATAGGCGACGGCGATTTTCGGGGATGAGCGGTGTTTTGGCGAGAAATTATTCCGGTTGATCCGAATTCATCTGAGCAATTAAGCGCTTATTCAGCTCATCGGCGGCATTATAGCCGGTGCTCTTGAGCTTACCCTGGAACGCCGCCACCTCCACGAGCCTCGCAATATCGCGCCCGGGCCGCACAGGAATGGTGATGTGCGGGATGCGCACGCCGAGCACTTCGGTGGTTTTTTCCTCCATCCCGAGGCGATCGATTTCCTCCACTTCATCCCAATCCTGCAGGGAAACCACGAGGTCCAGTTGTTTTTCGTGGCGGATGCTTTTCACGCCAAACATCATTCCAACATCAATGATGCCGATGCCGCGCACTTCCATATGATTGCGAGTGATGCTAGCGCTAGTGCCAATGACTTCGCGGCCATCGAGCAGTTTTAGTTTAGTGACATCATCGGCCACGAGGCTGTAGCCGCGCTCGATGAGTGCCAGCACACATTCACTTTTACCAATGCCGCTGTCGCCTTTGATGATGACGCCCACGCCGAGAATATCTACCATACTGCCTTGCTCTTGCCCGCGCGGCGCAAAGAGATCTTCCAACGCAATCGTGGCGCGGTTGATAAATTTCATCGTGATGAGCGGGCAACGAAAAATAGGGATGCCTTCTTTCTCAGCGATTTTCAGCAACGCGGCATCCGGCTTGAGGTTGCGCGAGTAGACGATGCACGGAATGCGATGGCTGCAAATTTCCGCGTAGCGTTCCGCGCGCATTTCGGGGGTGAGCGATTTGAGATACGTCACCTCCGCCGAGCCCATCACTTGCAGGCGGTTGATGGCGAAATATTTTGTAAACCCGGCCAACGCGAGGCCCGGGCGATTGACGGTTGGTTCTTTGATGGCACGCTTGAGACCGTCGGCGCCAGCGAGCAAACGCAAGCCCAGCGCGGAAGCGTTGTCCACGTAAAACTGCTCGACGGTTATTTTGGGCTGCGACATTTCAAATGTTGAATTCAGGGCCGAGATAAATATCACGCGCTTGAGAGTCGTTGACAAGAAATTCCGCATCGCCCTCCAGCAACACTCGGCCTTGATGGATGAGATACGCGCGGTCCACCAGCTTTAAGGTCTCACGCACATTGTGGTCCGTGATGAGAATCCCAAGGTCGCGTTCGCGCAGTCGGCGCACGATTTTTTGCACTTCATAAACCGCAATGGGATCGATTCCCGCGAAAGGCTCATCGAGCAGCAGCAACTGCGGGCTCGTCACTAGTGCGCGCGTAATTTCCAGCCGCCGCTTTTCGCCGCCGCTCAATTGATACGCCTTGCTGTGGGCGAGGGCCGTGAGGTCGAGTTCATCGAGCAAGCTCTGCAAACGCACTCGGCGCTCCACCAATCCCACTTCGCACGTCTCGAGAATTGCGAGGATGTTTTCCTCCACCGTGAGCTTGCGGAAAACTGAAGGTTCCTGCGTAAGATAGCCGATGCCCGCGCGCGCGCGTTTGTGCATCGGCAGATGGGAAATTTCATCCCCCAAAAAAAACACGCCGCCCTCATCGGGTCGCACGAGCCCCACCACCATATTAAACGTCGTGGTTTTCCCCGCACCATTCGGGCCGAGCAATCCAACGATTTCACCCGCCTGCACGTTGATGGAAACGCCATCCACCACCCGCCGCTGGCCGTATTCCTTGGCCAGATTTTCCGTCTCCAGCAAACTCATTTTTTGGGCGGACTCAATCGACGCACCGGCGACTCCGGAGCAACTTCATTGGGAGCGGGCTGAACGGGAGCGGTGCCGTCTGGGCTTGCTTCCTCTTTTTGTTTCGCCCCCAGATTCCCTGTCAACCGATCGTAAATTATCACCGGCGCGGAAAGTTCCCCCCCTTTTTCGTCGATGATTTTCGGAAGCGGATTGCCTGGTTTTGAGGTCAACACCACTTGCTCAGTAAGCTGGGTGTAAATCGCTTTGTCACCGATGGCGCGGCTTTTATTCTCCAGATTGATGATCACCACATTGCCCTCAGCAATCAGCATCTTCACGTTCCCCCCCATTCCCACCATTGGGCCGGGCAGCACTTTCGCGCCCTCTTTCAGCGGTGGTTTTTTCGCCGCCTTGGGCGCAGGCTTATCCGCTTTGTCCATAAAAACCACCGTCAACTTGCCGCAACTTAAATCCAGGGTGCTATCAATTACCCGGACGCTGCCCTCGTAAATTGCCAATCGTTTCTTGAGATTGTAATTAAAAGAATCGGAAGTGCTTTTCATCCCCTCCTGCACAACTTTCACTTTGCTCGCTTGGTCTACCTTCGGTTTCACCGGTGCTTCAGCCGCTACTGCGAGCATTACCAACGCAAGGCTGCATCCGGCTAATTGTTTTATTTTATTCATCTATAGAAAACCCTTTCCTCGTCACTGTCCTCACATTATTGGAAATCGTCAAGATCGATTCCCGTTGGTGCCATTCAAAACCACGCCCACTCAGGAACGCATCGCCATCCGCCCGGCGGAGAGTCATCAGCCCGTCCGAGGAGGCAACGTGGGTGCGGAAACTGAATAAACACTCTGGTGCTACGATAATCAAGTCCACATTTCGCGATGCGCCGTCATATCGGTAGGTTTCCAGGCGCATCCCGGTGATGAGCATTAGCCCGCCCTTCACCTGCACCGCGGTGTCGCCGGTGAGCAAGGATTTAATGAGACCGGTGGCGCGATCGTATTCGGGGTACTTGATCCGCTTTTGCCCGCCTGGTTCAGGCATTGTAGGCTCCCCTGATTTCTCCTCCGGCTCCGAGCGTGCTGGAGCGTCCTTCAAAATTACGATCACGCAAACTCCAAACAACGCCAGCCCGAAAGCGATGAAAATTTTATTGGTCATTGTAACCCTCCGGATGCCTAAGCCGATGGAGAATCGCCGGCATATGGCCGTGCGCACGCAGGATTCTATCGCACACCTCGCGCACCGCGCCTTGGCCGCCGGTGGCAGTCGTCACGTATTTTGCAGCACGCTTCACATCCGGCATCGCGTTGCCCACGGCGATGGGTAAACCCACGCGATCAAGCACAGCAAGGTCGTTAATGTCGTCGCTCATAAAACAAGCATCCGCCCAAGTGAGCTTCGCCTTTTTCAAAATTGCCTCCACCGCCGCCACTTTTGGCAACGACTTCTGCCACAAATAATCCACCTTCAACTCCTTCGCCCGTGCCGTGGTAGCGGCGGATTTCCGATTGGAAACCCAACCCACCGGAATCCCCACGTGCTGCAGCAAACGCATCCCCATTCCATCCTGAATATTGAATTGCTTAAACTCCGTCTTACCATTGAGAATCACCGTGGCATTCGTAAGCACGCCATCCACATCCGTGAGGAAAATCTTCACACGCTTGAAGATCGCCGTCGTTGCCTTTTTTTGTGTGCCACTCATCGCACTGCTTTGTAAACTTTCAGCAATTGCTTCAACACCTTCGGCATATCGCGCAGCGGAATCATATTGGGCCCATCACTCCAAGCCTCCTTGGGGTCGGGATGCGTTTCGATGAACAACCCATCCGCCCCTGCCGCCACCGCCGCGCGAGCCAGCACCGGCGCAAACTCGCCGTTGCCCCCGGATTTATCTCCACCGCCGCCGGGCATTTGCACCGAATGCGTGGCGTCGAACACCACCGGAAAACCGAATGCTTTCATTATGGGCATCGACCGCATATCAGCAACAAGATTGTTGTAGCCAAAAGTGGTGCCGCGATCGGTGACCAATAATTTTTTGCCACCTGCCGCCGTGGCTTTCTTTACCACTTGTTCCATTTCCTGTGGCGAGAGAAACTGGCCTTTCTTCAAATTCACAATCACACCCGTCCGTGCCGCCGCCTCAATCAAATCCGTTTGCCGACAGAGAAACGCCGGAATCTGAATCGCATCCACCACTTCGGCCGCCGCCATCGCTTGCGCCTCGGTGTGAACATCCGTCAACACCGGTACCCCAACTTTTTCACGCACCTTCGCCAACACCGCCAACCCCGCCTTAATACCCGGGCCGCGCTGGGTCTTGCCCGACGTACGGTTGGCTTTGTCAAAGCTCGCCTTGAAAATATACGTTATGCTGAGCCGTTTACAGGTATCGCGCATCGTCCGCGCCACCTTCAGGCACAGCGCTTCGCTTTCAATTACGCATGGCCCCGCGATGAGAAATAAACTTTTCCCATTCGCCAGGCGTCTCCAAAGCTGATGATTTGAACCCTCCACTACCAAATCTTTAGCAGTTCGCGCTCCGAATGTAAAGGGGTGCGCACGCTTGAAAATTCCTCTCAATTACTTACCCTCACCACAATGCGTTTAACGCCCATCATTTTCATCGCTTTGACCGCTACGCTCACCGCCGCACCATTGAGTTTCAATCGCGACATCCGGCCCATTCTTTCCAACAACTGCTATCAATGCCACGGACCGGACAGCGCCGCGCGTAAGGCGAAGCTGCGACTGGACCGCGAGGCGGATTCGCGGGCGGAACGAAAAGGCGGCACGCGCGCCATCGTGCCGGGCGACCTCACCGAGAGCGAACTCATCTATCGCATCACCACCGATGACGCCGATGAAAAAATGCCGCCCGCTGATTCGCATCGTAAACTCACCGCCAAACAAATCGAACTCCTCAAGCAATGGGTCAAAGAAGGCGGCAAGTACGAACGCCATTGGTCGTTCATCAAGCCAAAAGCCGTGCCTTTAGCGAAAGTGAAATTGAAAACTTGGCCGCGCAACGGCATCGACCATTTCATCCTCGCGCGCTTGGAAGCCGAAGGACTGAAGCCCTCGCCCGAGGCGGACAAAGCCACTTTGCTCCGGCGCGTTTCTTTTGACCTCATCGGACTGCCGCCCACACTGGCGCAGCTCGACGCCTTCCTCGCCGACCAATCGCCCAAGACGTTTGAGAAAGCCGTCGACCGCCTCCTCGCCTCGCCGCGCTACGGCGAACACATGGCGCGCTATTGGCTCGATGCCGCACGCTATGCCGACACCAACGGCTATCAATACGACACCCATCGCGATATGTGGCCCTGGCGCGATTGGGTCATCAATGCCTACAACCGCAACCTCCCCTTCGATCAATTTACCATCGAACAACTCGCCGGTGATTTGCTGCCCAACGCCACGCTGCAGCAACGCATCGCCACCGGTTTCAATCGCAACCATCCCATCACCATCGAGGGCGGAATTATCGATGAAGAATACCGCACCGAATACGTTATCGACCGCGTCACCACCAGCGCCCAAGTGTGGCTCGGGATGAGCTTCCTCTGCGCCCGCTGCCACGACCACAAGTTCGACCCCGTTTCGCAAAAAGAGTTTTACCAATTCACCGCCTTTTTCAACCAAGTCCCCGAACGCGGAATGCGCGGCTTCACCCCAAACGTAAAAGTGCCAGCGGCAACTAACCCCGAACTCATTGCCGACTTAACTACTGCGGAACAAAAATTAAAGGCATTGGAAAATATTCTCGTCGCCGCGCAGCTTCAGTGGGAAAAAACCATCATCACTAAACGCCAACCCCCGATGTGGGCCACCCACAAACCTTCCAAAACCACTGGTGGCAAAGGCACCACTTTCAAGCCACTGCCCGATGGCTCTACGCTCGTCGGCGGTAAATCGCCCGCCAGCGAAACGTACACCCTCCATTTGCACACCCAACAAACCGGCCTCACCGCCATCCGGCTCGAATGCCTCACCCATCCCAGCCTCCCACACAACGGCGCAGGCCGCGCATTCAATTCCAATTTTGTGCTCGGCGAATTTGAAGCCGAGATTGCCCACCCCGCCAAAGTCAGCAAGCCGCAGAACATCAAATTCAAAAGCGCCATCGCGGACTTCTCCCAAAACGGCTACAACATCACCGCCACCCTCGACGGCAAAACCAATACCGGCTGGGCCGTCGATGGCCCAACCCGAAAAGAAAACCGCATCGCCGTGTTCATCGCTGACAAGCCGTTTGGATTTGAAGGCGGGACGGATTTGCAAATCCGCCTGCGCTTCAACTTTGGCAGCATCCACAGCATTGGACGCTTTCGCATCGGGTTTACCAATTCGCCCAAGCCGGATTTGCTCAATCGTAACACCATCCCCACCCTCGCCGCCATCCCACCCGCTAAACGCACTCCCGCCCAGACCCAACAATTGCGCGACCACTTCCTCGCCAGCGCCGCGCCCACGGACGCCAAGGCATTGAATGAAAAAATTCGATCCCTCCGCGCTCAACGCGATGCCCAACCAAAAACCGGCCCCAGCCCGATGGTGATGCAGGATATGGCCACCCCGCGCAAAACCTACGTGCTCGATCGCGGTCAATACGACCAACGCCGCGAAGAAGTTTCCGCCGGCACTCCCGACGCCCTCGGCGCGATGGCCAAGAACGCCCCGCGCAACCGCCTCGGCCTCGCGCGGTGGCTCGTGAACGGGCAGCATCCGCTCACTGCTCGCGTAGCGGTGAACCGAGATTGGCAACGCCTCTTTGGCGAAGGGCTCGTGAAAAGTACCGAGGAATTTGGCACCCAAGGCGATTGGCCGAGCCATCCGGATTTGCTCGATTGGTTGGCCGTTCAATTTGTGAAAAAGGAATGGAATCAAAAAGAGCTGATTAAACTCATCGTCACCAGCGCCACGTACCGCCAAGGCTCCCGTGCCTCCGCCGCATTGCTCGCGCACGATCGCAATAATCGCCTCCTCGCCCGCGGCCCGCGCCATCGGCTTGATGCCGAAGTCATCCGCGATAACGCACTCGCTGTGAGCGGACTGTTGCTCGATAAAATTGGCGGCCCCAGCGTTTTTCCTTATCATCCGAAAGGCTTGTGGCTGGAACTGAACAATCGCCCCGGCCTTTCGCGCGCCTATCCGCACGCCAAAGGTGAGGCGCTTTTTAGACGTAGTCTTTACACCTACTGGAAACGCACCGTGCCCCCGCCCTCAATGGCCACCTTCGATGCGCCGGAACGCGAGTTCTGCCTCGTACGCCGCAGCCGCACGAACACGCCGCTGCAAGCCTTTGTGCTCCTGCACGACCCGCAATTCGTCGAAGCCGCCCGCCAACTCGCCGCCCAAATGATGACCGCCGCCAAAGAACCCAACGCCCGCATCGCCCACGGCTTCCGCATCATCACCGCCCGCCAACCCAACGCCCGCGAGCAAGCCATCCTTCAACGCCTCTATCACGCGCGCCTGGCCTTTTACAAAAAGAACCCCAAAGCCGCTGAGGCATTGCTCACCATCGGCGAATCCAAAACCCCCGAAACACTGCCTGCCACCGAACACGCCGCGTGGACAACCGTGGCCCGGGCGATGATGAATTTGAGCGAAACGATTACGAAGAATTAACCTCATGAATACAACCCGCCGCCATTTCTTGCACCGCTCCGCCACCGGCATCGGCACAGCCGCCCTTGCCTCGTTACTCAACGAAGACCTCTTTGCCAAGCCCCCCGCCCTGCCCGACCTAATGTCCGGCCTGCCCGGCGTGCCCCACTTCGCACCCAAAGCCAAGCGTGTCATTTATATGTACCAAAGCGGCGCGCCATCGCAGGTTGATCTCTTCGACCCCAAGCCGGAGCTGGAAAAATTCAACGGCCAAAACCTGCCTAACTCCATCCGCAAAGGCCAACGCCTCACCGGAATGACCGCTGGCCAAAAAACATTTCCCGCCGCAAAATCATTTTCCCCCTTTCGCGCGCACGGCCAGAGCGGCACACAAATTAGCGACGTTCTGCCGTGGCATCACAAAATCGTCGACGAAATGTGTCTCATCCGCTCAATGCACACTGAGGCCATCAACCACGACCCCGCCATTACCTTTTTCCAAACCGGCCACCAACAACCCGGCCGCCCCAGCCTCGGCGCGTGGGCCAGCTACGGCCTCGGCAGCGCCAGCCAAGACCTCCCCTGCTTTGTCGTCCTCCACAGCAAATGCACCGACCCCGAGGCCCAACCCCTCTACGCGCGACTTTGGGGCAGCGGCTTTTTGCCCAGCAACCATCAAGGCGTTAAATTCCGTTCCGGCACCAACCCCGTCCTTTATCTAAAAGACCCCACCGGCGACACCCCGCAAGGCCGCCGCCAACTTCTCGATTCATTGGCCGAGCTAAACACCCTCCGCCGCGAAGCCACCGGCAACCCGGAAATCGATACCCGCATTGCCGCGTACGAAATGGCGCACCGAATGCAAATGAGCGTCCCCGCCCTCACCGATCTCAGCAAAGAACCCGCCAGCACCTTCAAACTCTACGGCGAAGACGCCCGCATCCCCGGCACCCACGCCGCCAACTGCCTCCTCGCCCGCCGCCTTGCCGAACGCGACGTCCGCTTCATCCAGCTCTACCACCGCGGCTGGGACCACCACAGCAACATCCCCACCCGCCATCCAAAAATCGCCAAAGAAACCGACCAAGGCAGCGCCGCCCTTGTGCTCGATTTAAAAGAACGCGGCCTCCTCGACGACACCCTCATCATCTGGGGCGGCGAATTCGGCCGCACCGTCTACCGCCAAGGCGGCAATGCCAAAACTTTCGGGCGAGACCATCATCCGCGCTGTTTTTCTATCTGGCTGGCCGGCGGGGGAGTAAAGGGCGGTATTACCCACGGCGAGACTGATGACTGGTGCTACAACATCGCCAAGGACCCCGTCCACGTGCATGACCTAAACGCCACCATCCTTCACCTCTTAGGAATCAACCACGAAAAACTCACGTACCGATATCAGGGCAGAGACTACCGCCTCACAGATGTCCACGGAAAAGTAGTGAAGAAGATTTTGGCGTGATTATTCCTTCGGCTTTTGCTTCGGCTTTTGCTTCGGCTTTTGCAAAGCGGTCCGAGGAACCCACGCCGCCGAGGTCTGAATCGAGTGCGTACAAGAGCAACCGCTGCTGCTTTCTGGGGCAAGCATGAGGCCCTGCGCGGGGATGATGCCCAGCCAGCATCCACTACGGATGCCTTTCAGTTGAACCCGTTTATCGGTTTCCATGTCCCAGATGCCGTGGTAAAAATTTCTGAAAAACATGCTGTGATTGCTGGCGGCCATGTTGCCGCATTTTATGCGATCAGGCAGATCGTCACGCACCAACTTTCCGGTGCGCAGCGCGTAAGCGCGATTATCAGTGTAAACGACATCTTTCACCACCAATGGATGCTGGATCAGCCCTCCATGATCGGTGGAAATCTTGCCTCCATTTCTAGGCATCCCTGCTGAATGTTTCTCGTTCCAAAGCAAGGGCACATCCGGATTAATGAGGGGCTTATCCCCGAACCTCAACGCGGGTGAGCTGACATCAAACGCAAAAGTATGGTATTGCTTAGCCTGATCCGTGCCGGCGGCAATCAGCGTACCTTTGGAATGAAGCAGGTAGAGCATTGTTTCGCACTTGGAAAAGTCAACCGGCTTCTCCCAGAGTTTCCGGCCGGTTACGCGGTCCAAAGCCACGAGGTGTTGGACGGTTAACTGAGCGGGCATGAGCCGGCTAGTTGCGGATTTGGCCACTTCGAGATTTCGACTTTCCGCGAAATAAATCGTGTCGTCCGCGATGGTAATCGTTGAATTCATGACCGCACCACCACGATACGTCCATTGTTCTTTGCCGGTGACGGAATCATGGCTCACCAGTGAATCGCTCACAACACGATCCACCTGTCCCACCGCAAAAGAAT
>JAPKDK010000330.1 GCA_028872645.1 Verrucomicrobiota bacterium | reverse complement strand
AAGGTTGGGAGGATTGCTTTCGGTTGCTGCATTTTCACATCGGCTCGCAAGTGCCCGACATTCTCACCGTGCGCAAAGCCGTGCAGGAAGGCGCGCGGTTTTATGCGAAGGTGCAGCAGCTCGGGTTCCCACTGGAATATCTCGACGTGGGCGGCGGCCTGGCGGTGGATTACGATGGCTCCCGCGCCGCGTTCGAAAGTTCCGCGAATTATTCGTTGCAGGAATACACCAACGACGTGGTGCAAACCGTCGCCGAAGTTTGCAATGCCGAGGACGTGCCGCATCCGGATCTCATCAGTGAAAGTGGCCGCGCCGTGGTGGCGCATCACAGCGTGCTGTTGGTGGAAGTGTTCGGCGCCAACAACAAAACGCCGAAGAGCCGCAAGCCGCATTTGAAATACGGCAAGGCGGAGCATCCGCTGGTGCAGCAATTGCTGCGCATCCGGCGCGGCTTCGCGCGTGGCGGCAAACTCGCCGCGTATCACGATGCCGTTAATTGCAAGGACGACGCCACGAATATGTTCACCCTCGGCGTGCTCGGCCTCGAGGAAAAAGCGAAAGTTGAAACGCTCTACTGGGAAATTTGCCAAAAAGTGATAGCCTACTTTCGCAACGAGGAACACGTGCCCAAAGAAATCACTGAGTTGGAAGACCAAATGGGCGACCAATATGTTTGTAATTTTTCTGTATTCCAATCGCTGCTCGATCACTGGGCGGTGGAGCAACTGTTCCCCATCGTGCCGCTCAATCGTCACACCGAGCGCCCCACCCGCGAGGCCACGTTGGTGGACATCACCTGCGATTCCGATGGCGCGGTGCGGAAGTTCATCGATCTCGAGGATGTGCGCGACACATTGCCGCTGCATCCACTGCGCAAAAATGGCAAAGGCAATGAGCCGTATTTTTTGGGTTTTTTTTTGATGGGCGCGTATCAGGATGTGATGGGCGATCTGCATAATCTCTTCGGGCGCGTGAATGAAATTCACGTGTTTCTCGACCCCGATGAGCCGGGCGGTTATTACATCGAAGAAATCATCCGCGGCCAAACCCTCAGCGAATGCCTCGACAGCGTGCAATACCACCGGCGCGAATTGCAGCGCCAAATGAAAAAGCAATTTGACGCCGCCATCCGCGACAACCGCCTCAAGCCCAGCGAAGGGATGCGGCTACTCGAGGAATACGAACGCGGCTTGGACGAGTACACTTATCTTTCATTTTAATTATGGCCCAACCCAAACCGATCGAAACGCCCGAACCGTTGCACCCCGATTTAATGCCCACCCTGCGCCAACTTGTGCGCGGGCTGGAAGTGCTCTTTTGGGCACTCCCCTTCGCGCTGCTCGTGTGCGTGCAGGAAACGATGCTGTCGTGGTGGGAATCGTGGGGCATCGGCCCCGCGCTGGCGGCGATGGCGTTATTGTGGTACGGCACGCACAGCATCGGCCATTTCCAAAAACAAGAACGAGTGTGGCAGGGTACGGTGAATTTTGCGCAAGTACTGGCGCTGTTGATGGTCGGCCTCGCCCCCTTCCTCCATTGGCAGCAGCAAATTACGTCCGACACTATGACGTGGAGCCAAATGAGCGAGAGCCAAAAGCACATCGTCTATTCCGCGTGCATTTTTTCCACCGCCAGTATGATGTACGTGCTAAACCTTAACCACGTACTCGCGCGGCTCGCCGCGATGTTGCCCGACCCCATCCTGCGCGCCGACGTGCGGTTGTTTGTGTATTTGAACTTCGGCCTGTTTCTGTTGTTGGTCATTGGCCTGTGGCTGCATCAAAAAGCGGACGCGGTGTTCCTCGGCTTGCGCGAATTCGCGCCGGGGTTTGTCGAAAGCATCGGCAGCTACCTTGGGCTTGCCGCGATGATTAAAGCCGCCATCCTGTGGATCGCCACGCTCGTCGTCACGCTTACAATGACGATGCTTTGGAAAACAAAAGAGGCCATTCTGAACAGCGTCTTCAGCCTCGAACCACCGCCCTTGCCGGAACCGGAAGCCACGGATGAAGTGGATCCTTCACGGAATTAAGCCACCACGGCGTCGACGAGCTTGTACCAATTATCCCGCTGGCGCGGTTCGTAGCCGAGGTCCTTTATCAATCGTTGCATGTCGGCCACGTCCATGCAGTAAACCGTGCCGGCCTTGGACACGACGTTCTCTTCAATCATAATGCTGCCGAGATCATTCGCGCCGTGCTGTAGCGCCACTTGGCCGATCTCGCGCCCTTGCGTCACCCACGAGCTTTGGAGGTTGTCGATGTTATCCAAATAAATCCGCGACAACGCCTGCATCCGTAAATACTCATGCGCGCCGACGGTTGGCGCTTTGAGCTTGGTGTTCTCCGATTGAAACGTCCACGCGATGAACGCGGTGAAGCCACTCGTTGCATCCTGCTGCACCCGCACGCGTTCCAAATGCTCGATGCGTTCTTCCACCGTTTCCACGTGGCCGAACATCATCGTGGCCGTGGTGGCGAGGCCTTGGCGGTGGGCGATGGCCATGACTTCCAGCCATTCGTCGCTCATCACTTTGAGCGGTGAAATTTTTTGGCGCACGCGGTCCACGAGAATTTCCCCTCCGCCGCCGGGGATGGAGCCCAATCCCGCCGCGCGGAAGTCGCGGATGATGTCTTCCAGCGGCTCATCAAAAACCTCGCGGAAATGAATGAACTCGCTGGGCGAAAATCCGTGCACGTTGATGGACGGAAATTTTTCGCGAATGTGCGAAAGCAAATCGAGATACCATTGTTTACTCAGTTTGGGATGGTGCCCGCCTTGCATTAAAATTTGTGTGCCGTTCAGCGTGAGGGTTTCCTCGATTTTTTGGTCAATTTCATCGTGCGTGATCACGTAAGCGTCGGCCGCCTTTTCGCTGCGCCAAAACGCGCA
>JAPKDK010000329.1 GCA_028872645.1 Verrucomicrobiota bacterium | reverse complement strand
CCGCCTGGAATACCGCCACCGCCTGAAGGCGTGGGGACTGGAAGTGGGTTGGGATTACTGGCCACGATAGTTTTCTGCCCGGGGATGGTTGTCAATCCCACCGGCTTCTGTGTTTTGCAACTCACAGCCAGCAGCATTGCCGCCGCGCCCAGGGCTGTTGCATTAATCAATGCGATTCTTTTCATAGTATGCTCCTTGTAGTGTTTTCTCCTTGGGGTTGGTGTTTTTGCCTCCCTTGCAGTTAGCAAAATTTTCCGCGGCAATATGCGACTGCGTCCCCAACCCCGGGGACGCGCCGCGCCGCTAAACGCACTGGCTGCCGTCGCGCTATGGCGTGGCGGTGCCGGGAATCAAATTAATCCGTTGCGGGTCCACGCCGTTCGCGGGTGCCGGCTGCGCCGCCATCGGCACGTACAGTACAAATTCTCCCCGGCGATTGGCCGCGAAGGATTCGTTATCGCTGCCCTGCACCATTGGTATTTTTTCGCCCATGCTCTTGGTGGCGAGGCGGTTGTCGGTCACGCCCAATTCCGATAGTGCCTGCGCGATGGCCTGTGCCCGGCGTTCGCCAAGTGAGAGGTTGTAATCCTCCGTGCCGCGCTCGTCGCAATGGCCTTCCACTTCCAGCAAATGTTGCGGGTTTTGAACCAAGTACTCGGCCACCTTGGTGATGTGCGGTAAATCTTCCGGCCGCAGCTCCGCGCTGTCATAGGTGAAATGAATTTTTTGAAACGCATCGCGCACAATCTTGTGTTCGCCGGGCAGACCCAAAGGAGTAAATCCGGGATTGGGATTGGGTATTATTTCAGGTCCACCGGTCCCACCACCCGTGCCGCCCGGGCCCAAGCCTGTGTTTCCCTTACCGCCGCCAGTATTACTGTTCCCGTTACCTCCATTATTGGCCAGTTTGTTGTGGCCGGGGATATTGGTGACATCCGTGGTGGCGGATTTACAGCCGATCGCGGCCAATGCAGCCACGACGGCCAATGTTTTTAGATAGGTTGCTCCTTGCATAATAATTTCCTTTTCTCGCACGCGTCCACAGAACGCACTGGTTAAGCTCCTCCTTTGTCGGAACTGTTTAAAACTTTACTGCCACGCGGGTTGCCCCACGCCGCCCGCAAAGGCTGGGAGCATCTTCACCTGTTCAGTCGGCACGTCAAGTATTGCCATTCGTTTCTTATTCACGCCACCGGCGCGCCTTGTGAATATAATGTTCCGACTGTTGGCGGCCCACGCGGGGTCTTCGCCCTGAAAGTCACCAAAAACCACCGCGTTGCCACCGGTGGCTTCCACCACACCGATGTTGAAATTTTTACCGCGCTGCTGAGTAAAGGTAATCCATTTGCCATCGGGCGACCAACAGGGCTGCGTGGGGCGGAACGCGCCTTTGGTTGGAATCTCAATCATGGGCCCTCCGCCCACCGCCACTTTGACCAGTACATACCGCCCCTTGATGATGGTGGCAAAGGTAACCCAACGGCCGTCCGGCGACCATGAGGGGCTGGATACTTCCTCGCGGGTGCGAGTAGCACGGAAAAGGTTCTTGCCCGGGATGTCTTTCAAAAACTCCCAGTCTTTCGGAGCCAAGTACAAATCCGTCGCGCCGCCTTTACTGAGAACCAACGCCACCGGCCCATGCGAGGCCATCGCGCCGCCGGTATTCAATCCCTTGAACCGTGAAAACACTTTGCGCTTGCCGGTCTTCAGATTGTGCTTCACCACGGTGGTGTTTTGCAAACCGCCGATAGTCATCCACGAAGTGTAAAAAAGTCCACTGTGATCGGGCATCCACAATGGATTTTCCACAATAGATTTATCATGGGTTAACTTAACGGGATTGTGACCGTCATAATCGGATTGAAAAACCTCCCACTCAGTCTTGCCGGTTTTCATCGTAAACAAAATGCGCGTGTGTGCGATTCCGTCCTGGCCGGTGATGGCTTTGATGGTGGCGTTACTCAGTGCGTGGGCAAGCACGCGCGGTGCGGCGCCCTTGATGTTGAGGTTAAAGCCAAAGTTACCGGCGTTATCCCGCAGAATTCCGGTGAGGTTCGCCGGCCCGTTTTTGCCATCGAGCACATAACTCGCATCGCCTTCAGGCACCATTTTACAGCCCATCACCTCGAGATCAAATGCCAGCACCTTGGCCACCTCGCCTTGATAACCTTTAATCGCAACGGGGATCAACTTGCCCACGTTACCCTGTACCGGCAAACCGGCGGCCCGCGTGAATGCGATTAGTGCAAAAAATGAAAACAGAATGGAAACCCGTTTGATGTGATTCATTATTATATTCCTTTTTAACCTCCAATAATCGGCGTGAAATCCAGTGTGAACGTCCGTTTGGTGTCACGTGAACTCGATGGGAAAGATTTGCCCACGGACCTCACTTTGTCCAGAGCGCGTTGTACCGACTTATCCAGAGCCGCATCGCCGGTGCGGCGAATGATGCGGGCGCTGAGCACGCGGCCGTTGCGGTCGATGGTCACGGAAACCTCGGCAATACGTGTGCGTGCGAGATTTTTGGGAATCAATGGCTGCCACGCACGGCGATAAACGGCGACGACGTGTTGTGCATAAGTCGCGAACGCGGCGCGGTTACTGCCGCTCACTTGCACTTTGATTTTGGCGGAAAGATTGTTGAGGCCCTTGAGCGCGGTGTTGACGTCCTTGGAATTCACCGCCGGGTTCACCGGTCGAGGGGGGGTGGGGCGTGTTTTGTTCGTATGGTTCTTTGGGTTGCCAATGTTTACTTTGATGTCGCTCGGTTTTTTGGCTGTGTTCTTGGGCTTGGTTTTTTTTGGGGTTGATTTTTTAGGGCGCGGTGTTGGCTTCACTCTGGGCGGTGTTGGCTTCACTCTGGGCGGTGTTGGCTTCACTCTGGGCGGT
>JAPKDK010000328.1 GCA_028872645.1 Verrucomicrobiota bacterium | reverse complement strand
AGCAGTTTTTGGCCAAAGAAAAATCCGACGGCCGAAAACGGCGCAGCGTTTTCCGGCGAGCACACACGCCATTGGCCTTCGCAAAATCGTTCCGGCGACAAACGCGCGATCAGTTCCGGTGTGTAATCGCCACTACCACCGCGCGCGGCGCCCACAAAATTGTACAACCGCAACCGCGAATGTTTTGCGGCGGGAATGGCGGCCTTCGCCGTGGCGGCTTTGGAGAGCGGCCATTCCATATTCGACTGCCCCGCGCACAGCCACACTTCGCCGACGACAATATCGGTGAGCGTGGTTTTGCCAACGGCGGTTTCCGCAGAGAGCCGAAGCGTTTGGCCTTTCGCTTTGAGCGCAGGGAAATTGACTTTCCATTTCCCATCGGCATCGGCGGTGGCGGATTGTTTTTGGGTTCCCAAAGTGACGGTCACCTTCGCCTCGGGATTGGCCGTGCCCCAAACGGGAAGCGGTTGGCCCTGCTGCAAGACCATATGACTGCCAAAGGCGCGCGCAATACGCGGCGGCAAGTTCAGCCCTTTGCGAAGCAGACGTGAAAGGCGTTGAGAAAATTCCACGTGCTTTGGCTGCTCGACGAGGTTTATGTTTTCGTTTGGGTCAATGGCGTAGTCGTAAAGCTCGCGCGCGATGACGCGGCCGTTTTCAATCCACTCGGTGTAGCGGCGCCGCTCGGTGCGAATGGAATAACCGGTGGCTTTGCCGCGATATTGCTGAGTGAACGCGGCGGGTTTGTGCCCGCGCGCGGGGTCGCGCAGCACGGGCACTAGACTGCTGCCCTCGAGTTTTTTAGCCACTGGAAGATGGGCCAACTCAGCGAGGGTTGGATAAATATCGAGTAACTCCGTAAGCGCCATCGTCTTGCGGCCGGCTTTCATTCCGGGCGCGGAAATGATAAGCGGCGCGCGGGCGGCGATTTCGAAATTGGTGATTTTGCCCCACAACCCGTGGTCGCCCAAGTGCCAACCGTGGTCGCCGTAAAGTAAAACAATGGTGTTTTCGCGCAGGCCGAGGCGGTCGAGCTCGGCGAGCACGCGGCCGACTTGAGCATCGACGTAACTGATGCACGCGAAATAGCCGTGGCGCAGATTGCGCGCGTTGGCCTCGGTGAAGGGGTCGCGCTTCGGTTGGTCGGTGTAGCGCCGCACTTCGCCGGAACTGTGACCCGCCAACGCGGGTGCGCCCTTGGGCAACTCGCTGCGCGCGGCGAGTTGGATTTTTTTGGGGTCGTACAAATCCCAATATTTTTTCGGCGCGACAAAGGGCGTGTGCGGTTTAATGAAACCCACGCCGAGGAAGAATGGTTTGCCCTTGAGTTCGCGCAAAGCGGCAATGGCCGCGTCGGCAACTTGGCCGTCGTAAAGCGTGTTATCCGAAACCTCCGGCGCTTCGGTCATTGGGCCGAACACGAGTTTTTTCGTCCAAGCATCCGGCGCGGGATTCTTCGCGCCATAGCTTTGCGCGAAGGACGCCTTAGCCTGCGCGATGCCGGACTCTGTATAATAATAGCGCGGACCAAACCGAATGGCGGGCGCGGACCACGATGGCGCATCGCCCATCGTGTCCCACTGGGTTTTGCTCGCGCCTTTCGGAAAAACGCCGTGATACATTTTGCCAATCGCGCGCGATTCGTAGCCGTGATTTTTGAAAAACTGCGGCAACGTGACGATGTCCGGATTGCGCGTGCGAAAGTGCGCGTGATTATGCGTCACCCCAGTGGTCTCCGGCCGCAGCCCCGTCATCAAGCTCGTTCGCGAGGGATTGCACAGCGGTTGCTGACAATAAGCGCGCTCAAACAAAACGCCGCGCTTGGCCAAGCGATCGATGTTCGGGCTCACAATGTGTTCCGCGCCATAACACCCCAACTCCGGCCGCAAATCATCGATGGCAATGAACAGCACATTCGGGCGTTCCGCCGCCCAACCGTCAACCAACATCGCGAACAGCAACAGCAACCAAGCGGCAAAGCTGGTTCGAACGAAGCCCACTACTTCAACACCTCCCCCTTCTTCGCCATCGCGTCCAGTTCGCTGAGCTTGAGGCGCACGCTGACGATGTACGGCGACTCGCCCTTGGTCCAGTGGCCGTACGTGGTGGACACGATGGTGTCGTCGGGCAGCAATTCCACCGGCGGATAGGCGCAGTCGGCACCCTTTGTGTTGTCCATCAATCGCACGCGATATTGGCCCTCGCGGCCTTTGACGATGTCGTCGTACGTACCGACCCACGCGACCCAATCGCCGGGCGTGGGACTTTTATGAGTGCGATCCCGAAAGGTAATAAACAGCCGACCATCGGCGGTGTACTTGCCGGTGTGGCGATCGCCCGTGAGCGCGGCCGGCAGTTCGCGTGGCTTGGTCCACGTCTTGCCTTCGTTGTTGGAGAAAATCACAAACGAGTTTTTGCGCCGGCTGTTTTCGCGCAACAACACGCAAAGCTGTTTGCCATCCGGAGAGCGAATAATTCCCGGCTCGCACAAATGCACATCCGAACGCGCCAAAATACTTTCCGGCTTCGACCACGTCAGCCCGCCGTCTTTTGAAAATGTTTTGTACAAATTAAACACAATCGGTCTGGCGAGCTTCCCGCCTTTTGTAAAAAACCGACCATCGTCGTGGAACATCGCCATGTAATGCCCCTTGAAGGTTTTGAGTTCCTCGAGGCAACCCATCACCACGATGCCGCCCCAATCGCCCGCCGGCTTCAGCTCGCTCCACTTCGCGCCGTCATCACCGCTCACCGACAACCGCGCGGGATACAGCCCGCTCCACATGATGAGCCGCTTCGTGCCCTTCGCATCCACCACACGATGCAGCGTGGGCACCTCGCGACTCGTCGCCCAGCTCGCCGGCGTGGGCAACCGATTGCTCCACGTCTTGCCACCGTC
>JAPKDK010000327.1 GCA_028872645.1 Verrucomicrobiota bacterium | reverse complement strand
TTCCCTTTGGTGGCTACAAGCAATCCGGTTGGGGCCGCGAAATGGGCCACGAAGTGCTTGAGCTTTACACCGAAACCAAAGCCGTTTGCATGGGATTATAAATAGCGAACATTGGTCAAAAAAACCTTAGCTGGAAAGAACCCGCAATGAATGCAAAAACTATTTTGGAAGATAAAAGCACCGGCGTACGTTCTGTCGGGCCGGACGCCACAGTGTTCGAGGCCGTGCGGTTGATGGATGAATACAAAGTGGGCGCGCTGATGGTGGTGGATGATGATCAGCTGGTGGGTATCATTTCCGAACGCGATTACACCCGTAAAGTGGTGTTGAAAGACCGTTCCTCAAAAACCACTCCGGTTTCGGACATTATGGCGCGTGAGCTTGTGCAAATTGGTCCCGACGCCAGTCTTGAAGAGTGCATGGCTGTGATGGGGCAGAATCGTGTGCGGCATTTGCCCGTCACTGATGAGGGTAAAATCATCGGTGTGATCACCTCTACTGACCTGCTCATCCTTTCGCTTTCACAAAAGGATCACATCATCAAGCAGCTCGAGCAATACATCGCGCCGGGGCCGTAGGTTTTACCATTATAGTATGTCACGCACTGTGGTCCTCTTCAGGATCAACATTTGTCAGATCCGCCGAGCGTGTTTCATTGGAGGTCTACTTCACCAATGGCGCGGTTTGTTCTGCTGAAGTGATTCCTGGAGGAAGTTCCATGATCTTCATGTTCCGGAAATGAATTTCCGCTCCTTCGGATTCAAGGCAAAGGTAGCCTTTCTTGTACTGCACATGGCTGATGCCGTTCACAAACTTGCCGTTGACCGATAGCTTCACCACGCCATCCACACACACCACGTCATACACATTCCATTGCCCCTTGCCTTTGCACCGATTCTCTAACGACTTGCTGCGTTTGCCGCGCGGATTGTCGGGCACGGCTTTCAGCCCGCCGGCGCCGAATAATTCCCCGTGCACATAAGCGATGGGCGGCGCCTTGCCGTTGCGCGTGTGCAGCTTCACCCAGTCGAGCTCCAACATCTGAATCTCAAGCCCCTTGGGCAATCGGTTGCCGAACGGCTTTGCATCGCTCCATGCAAATATGCCGGAGTTGCCGCCCGCCTCCATGTGCCGCCACTCCACGTGCAGCAGAAAATTTTCGTACTGCTTCACACTGCGCATCACGCCAATCGGCTTGCCCTTGCAGATCAGTAACCCGTCCTTGACCGACCAGGTGTCCGGCGAGGTGTTGACATCCACCCAACCGGTCAAGTCCTTGCCGTTGAAAAGATCGGCCCATTGTGGAATGTCCGCCGCCCTGACGGAAATTCCCGAAGCGATTAGGATGGATAAAAGGAAAACAGTTTTTAATGACCGAGTGCTGTTGGAATTCATTGCGCACCAAGCCTAACCACACGCAACCAATAGGCAAGCTGGATAGCAGCGCGATTTACTAAAACGGCCCTTCACGCGGCGGAGTGGGATCCATTGTGAACACGCTTGCATCGAAGGCGTCCTTCAGCATTTGCGTCTTCAATTCGGCTTGGGCAGGGTTGCTCCAGAGATTTTCAAATTCATCCGGATCATTCTCCAGATCGTAAAGCTCCCCTTGATCCGTACCGTGGTAGACAATCATCTTGTGGGTGTTCGACCGCAACATGGTGCCATAGCTGTGCTTATGGCTCCACGCATTATAGTATTCACTGAAAACGTGATTACGGTGAGTTGCTGGATCACTTTCGCCACGCAGAATGGGCAGGAGCGATTTTCCCTGCATCGCCTCGGGCACATCGAGTCCGGCGGCTCCCAGCAGGGTAGGGGCAATATCAACCAGTTCCATCAGGCAATCCGCCTGCAGCTTAGTCTTGAACTGTTTCGGCCAACTGAAGATTAGCGGCACGCGCACGGCCTCTTCATAAAAATGAGGGCCCTTCAGGTAAATGCCGTGGTCGCCCAGCATCTCCCCATGGTCACTCATGAAAATGATGATCGTGTTTTCCAACTGCCCCGTGGCCTCTAGAGCGGCGATCATACGGCCCACGCCTTCGTCGATGTGCTCAATCATCGCATAGTAGGCGGCCGTGACCTCGCGCTTGTCCGCATCGGTCATGGCCGCGACGTTGTAGCTACCGGGATCGTTGTGGGCATATTGGCTGTCGAGTTGTTGGTAGCTGGTCTTGGTGTCCAATTCACCCGGTTGTGTTTTGGGCAGCGGCAGTTCATCCGGATTGTACCGTGCCAAATAATCCGCCGGCGGATCGAAGGGGTGATGCGGGGCAAAACAATTGAAACTGAAAAACCACGGCGCCCCTTTTTGTTCGCGAATGAAATCAATGGCCCGATTCGCGCACCAAGTGGATTGATGGTACTCGGCGGGAACGCCGTGTTTTATATAAGGCGTTGATGGCCCATCGTAGAGTTCTTCCCACGACTTGCCCTGTTGCGCGAGCCATTGGGTGTAAGCATTCTCGGGCCAATCGGGCTGCGGATGGTGCGACCAATCAAAAACTTCATATCCATCATCAATCCGTTTTTCCACCACGCCATTCGCGCAAGTGGCGAGGTGTAGCTTGCCCGCGAGGCCGCACGTGTAGCCCGCATCAGCCAAGAGGCGGCTGATGAGTTTTTCCGTGGCCGGCATCGCCTGTCCGTTTTGGCGGCAACGCGTGGTGCGTGGATAACGGCCAGTGAGAAACGAAGCGCGGCTCGGTGTGCAAACGGGGCTCTGGCAATAGGCACGCGTAAACGCCACGCCCTTCGCTACCAATGCATCGAGGTGCGGCGTGTTGATGTGCGAATTGCCCAGCGCGCCAATCGTGTCCGCCCGCTGCTGATCCGTGCAGATCCAGAGAATGTTCGGTTGTTCCGCCACGCGGGTTGAATAATTCAACTCGCCTAAATTGGCGA
>JAPKDK010000326.1 GCA_028872645.1 Verrucomicrobiota bacterium | reverse complement strand
GCGACTTTTCCGACACCGGCGAATGCCATCACACCCGCAACACCCAAAAACACACCGGCCGCATTTACAAAATCACCTTTGGCAAACCGAAGGCTTGGAAAGGCGACATTGGCAAGTTGAGCATTGCGAATCTGGTGAAGCTCCAACTCCACCGCAATGACTGGTTCGTGCGCCATTCCCGGCGTGTTTTGCATGAGCGCTATGCCCATCTTGACCCACAATCACCAAGGGTTCCCTTGTTAAGGGATATCCCTATTTGGAGTGTGGGCCAGCATTGGGCCGATCAGGCGGCCAAGCGAGAAATGGTGAAAATGCTCGTCAGCCACAAAGACGTTACTCGCCGCTTGCGCGCTATGTGGGTATTGCACGGAATGTATGATCTGTCGGAGAAACTTCTGCAAAAACAATTACGCGACAAAAGCGAACACCTTCGCGCGTGGGCGATTCAGTTGCTGTGCGAAAACAAAAAGCCATCGGCGGCGGCGCGCGCGGAATTCGCGCGGATGGCTCGCGAGGACAAATCGCCCCTCGTACGACTGTATCTCGCCAGCGCGATGCAGCGTTTGTCGGCGGCCCAGCGCGTGCCGGTACTTGCAGCACTGCTCGCCCACGCGGAGGATGCGACCGATCAAAACCTGCCGTTGATGTACTGGTACGCTACTGAGCCCGTAGTGGCGGCGGACAAAAAAGCGGCAGTGCAATTGCTCAGCGTTTGCAAAATCCCCAAAGTTCGCCAATTCATCACCCGCCGGATGGCGACTGGACGCGATACTAACAAAAAAGAATAATCGGGGCGGATGAAACAGCTTTTCATTTTATTGCTCACCTTGGTCTTGTGGTCTCCAGTTCCGCTGCACGCACAGGATGCGGAGGCCTTGGCGGCGTTGGTGGGGGTGCTCAAGGAGGTGGATGATCCGGCGTTCCATCTGGATATTCTCAAGGGTATCAGCGCGGCGTTGGAGGGGCAGCGCAATATCAAGATGCCGAAAGGCTGGAAGGAAATCGCACCCAAGCTGGCCAAGAGTTCGAATGCGGAGGTGCGGCAGTTGGCGCAGACGCTTTCGCTGACGTTTGGGAGCAAGGCGGCGCTGGATGCCTTGCGGAAGGTTTTGGCGGATGGACGCGCGAAGTTGCCGGAGCGGCGGAAGGCGTTGGCGGCGTTAGTGGCGGCGCGCGATGCGAAGTTGCCGGAGGTGTTGCGGGGGTTGCTGCGTGAGGAAACGCTGCGGCGGGAGGCGTTGCGGGGGTTGGGGGCGTTTGAGGATGCGAAGACGCCGGCGGCTATTTTGAAAGTTTATGCGAAGCTGGACACAGCGGGCAAACGCGACGCGCTAACGACGTTGGCCTCACGCGTGAGTTTTGCAAAGGCGCTGATGGCAGCGGTGACGCGCGGCACGGTGAAGGCGAATGAGTTACCAGCGGACATCGTGCGGCAGTTGCGCGCGCATGGGGTGAAGGAAATCAACGTGACGCTCGACAAGGTTTGGGGCGTGAGCCGGTCCACGCCGGCGGCGAAGCTGAAGGAGATTGCGAAATATAAAAAGTTGCTTGTGGCCAAGGTGAACCGGCCGGTTGACTTGCCGCGCGGGCGGGCGCTTTTCCAACGCACCTGCGCGCAGTGCCATAAGCTCTACGGCGAAGGCGGCGAGATCGGGCCGGACATCACGGGATCCAATCGCAACAACCTCGATTATCTGCTCACCAATATGCTCGACCCCAACGCGGAAATTCCCAACGACTATCGCACTACCATCCTGCGCACGAAGGACAACCGCGTGCTCGTGGGCGTCATCCGCCGCAGCGAAGGGCAGTCGGTCACCATCGCCACCCCGTCCGAAGTGGTGACCGTGGCCAAGCGCGACGTGGCGGCGATTGACCCGCAGAATTTTTCGATGATGCCGGAGGGGCTGGTGCTGGCATTCAAGGAAGACGAACTGCGCGATCTCATCGCTTACCTTCGCGGTAGTCGACAGGTGGCGTTGCCGAAGGAATAGTTAGGCGGGTTGCAGCTGCAGTTTGTCGGCAATGAATTCTTCTAGCTTCACCGTGTCGGCGGCGAAGCGGCGGATGCCGTCGGCGAGTTTTTCGGTGGCGCAGGGGTCTTCGTTCAATGCCCAGCGGAAGGTGGTTTCGTTGAGGGAGATTTTTTTGGCGACGCTTTGCTGAGCGGTTTCCTCAGTGAGTTTGCGGGGGAGATCGCCTTCGGTGGCTTGGAGTTCTTCGAGGAGGTTGGGGCTAATGGTCAGCAAATCGCAGCCGGCGAGTTCGGTAATTTCGCCGGTGTTGCGGAAGCTCGCGCCCATCACTTCGGTGGCGTAATCGAATTTTTTGTAGTAGTTGTAAATGGTGGTGACGGATTGCACGCCGGGATCATCGGCGGGGGCGTAGTCGTTGCCGGTCTTGGCTTTGTGCCAATCCATAATGCGGCCGACGAAGGGGCTAATGAGCTGCACGCCGCCCTCGGCGCAGGCGATGGCTTGGGGGAAACTGAAAAGCAGGGTAAGGTTGCAGTGGATGCCTTCCTTTTCCAATTCTTCAGCGGCGCGGATGCCTTCCCAGGTGGCGGCGATTTTGATGAGGATGCGGTTGCGATCGATGCCGTTTTTTTCATAACGCGCGATGAGCGAGCGCGCTTTGGCGAGGGTGGCCTCGGTGTTAAAGCTGAGACGCGCGTCGACTTCGGTGCTTACGCGCCCGGGCACGATTTTCAAAATCTCGAGGCCAAAAAACACCGCGAGTTTATCCAGCGCATCGGCCATATTTTCAGCTTCGGCAGTTACTTTGCTGAGCAGCTCGGCGTACTCGGGCATTTGCGCGGCCTTCAGGATGAGGCTGGGGTTGGTGGTGGCGTCTTGCGGGGTGTAGGCGCGGATGGATTCAAAATCGCCGGTGTCGGCGACGATGGTCGTG
>JAPKDK010000325.1 GCA_028872645.1 Verrucomicrobiota bacterium | reverse complement strand
AAACTGGCTGAGTCAACATTCACAGGTGGAATATTATCTCTCGTCGAGCACGACGACTCCTATTCGATCTCTCTGGATGGCAAGGAGTTGATGCCTTCGCGTGCCAAAAAAGGAATAAACTCCCGCCCTTTTCCTGAAGGCAACGCGCGGACGCGCATCAACGAACCGCTGCCACGGCCGCATCGTAAACAGCCTTGAGCAGTACATCCGCCTGCGCAGCAACGGCACGGCAGCTTTCGTACTCGGGCGCTACCTGCACGATTTCACCCTTGAGCAGGCCCAGCTTCACGGTCACCTCCCCATGCGGGGTGGTTACGGTCTTGGTCTCACGTTGGAGCTTGCGGCGTTCAGTCGAGGTGCGCCGCACGCCAAAGGCACTGGTCTCGCGCAGGATCATTTCGCTGAACTTGTCCGCATCCCCCTCGGCACACAAGACGCTGAGCTGCACGCCGGGCCGGTTCTTTTTCATCTGGATGGGCGTGTGCACCACGTCCAGCGCGCCGGCATTCAATGCGCGTTCCACAAAGTCGCCCAGCACCTCGGAGCTGATGTCGTCGAGGTTGGTTTCCAAGACGGAAATCGTATCCGTCTCCCAATCGTTGCCACCGGTCGAGGGGGTCTCCTTGCCCAAGACAGCACGCAAAACATTGGGACGGGTTTCACAATCGCGCGTGCCCAAACCAAAACCAACCTTCTCCGGCGTAAGATTGTGCATTGGGCCAAAGTCTTCAGCAAACTCGGCAATGAGCGCCGCACCGGTCGGGGTGATGAGTTCGTTCGGTTCATTGCACTGGGTAATGGCCACGCCTCGCTCGGCGAGAATGTTCAACGTGGCCGGCGCAGGGATGGGGAACCGGCCGTGGGCGCACATGATAAAACCCGTACCCTCAATGACCGGCCCGCTGCGGACGCGTGGTTTGCCGAGCAGCTCGAGCGCGATGCAGCCGCCGACGATATCGATAATGGAATCCACCGCGCCGACTTCGTGAAAGTGCACCTCGAAGGGCGGCATGCCGTGAATTTTCCCCTCGGCATTGGCCACGCGCTGGAAGACGGCCACGGATTTTTGCTTCACCCAATCGCTGAGCGCGCTGGCGTGAATCATCTCGGAGATTTGCGCGAAGTTTCGGCTGTGCCCGTGGCCGTCATCGCCGCCGTGGCTATGCTCGTGCGAGTGCGAATGTTCGTGGCTGTGCTCGTGTGAATGACTGTGGTCGTGATCGCTGTCGGCCGCGTCACCGCAAGTTAAGTGAACATCAAATTTCACGCCATCGATGGCGCACTTTTGGCGGCGATTGGCGCTGAGGGTGTAGCCTTCGAGATTAAGTTTTTTGAGCTCAGCTTCGAGGGCATCGAATTCCACGCCGAGGTCGAGCATCGAACCGAGAAACATATCGCCGCTGATGCCGCTGAAAATATCGAGATAAAGGGTTTTCATTTAATCGGCACGAGTTTCACTTTAAGCGTGCGTGGGTTTTTGCCAATGCGGTCGGTGACTTTAAGTTCGATGGATTGGCCGGGTTGTTTGGCGCGGATGCGGCGCATCAAATCGTCGGTACGCTCCACAGGTTTGGTGTCGATGGCGGTGATGAGATCCCATTCGCGGAGGCCGGCGAGGGCTGCGGCACCTTTGGCTCGCACGTGGCGCGCCACGAGGCCGCGCGCATTTTTGGGGAGTTTACCGATGGTCTCAGGCGATTGGCCCCAGATTTCTTCCACGGCGGCATTCATCGTGGCGCTTTCGATAGTGCGCGGATTTTTGAGTAACGCGCGTATGGCAGTCCACGGCGCGACGAAGGCGATGCCTTGTTGGTTATTGTTGATGGACATTGCGGCGCTTTGCACGCCGATGAGTTCGCCGTGCGCGTTGACCCATGGCCCGCCTGACGTGCCCATGGGGGCAAGGGCAGCAATGTGCTGGATCTCGCGAAACGCGCCATCGTAAAATTCAAACGTGGTGCCCGCGCGCGCGATGGTTCCGGGCAACGTCACGCGATGCCGAAACACCGGCGCGCCGTACAGCCAAACCTGCTCGCCCACACGCGGTGCGGCAGCGGCCACGGTCAAGTGCGGATAGGGCGCATCCCTTTTGGGCAACGCGAGCAGAAGCAAGTCGTGCCCGCGATCGCGCGCCAACACCGTGACGGGATGTCTTCCCAAAGTGAGCGATAGAATCTCAAGTTTGTCTTTATCATTCACCGCCACGTGGTTAGCCGTGAGCACCTGCCCCGAAGGACTGGCCACGCAACCGGAACCGACCAAGCGCCCGTTCAGCAAAACCTCCACCGAAGCCGCCTGTAATTTTTTATGCGGAGCTTCCGCCGCATCGGCGGTTTTGGAAATTGGGATTTTACACGCTGAAAGGGCTATCAGGATGGAAAAAATATATTTCATTTGGATGATGCGACGAGGGCATTGATTTGGCTGGCGGCGTAGGCGGCACCGAAGCCGTTGTCGATGTTGACGACGGTGACGCCGCTGCCGCAAGAATTTAACATCCCGAGCAGGGCGGCGACGCCTTCGAAGCTGGCGCCGTAGCCGATGCTGGTGGGGACGGCGATAACGGGTTTATCAACAAGGCCGGCGACGACGCTGGGCAGCGCGCCTTCCATTCCGGCAACGACGATTAATACATTCGCCGCACGAAAATCTTTGGCACGGGCAAGGAGGCGGTGAAGTCCGGCCACGCCGACGTCGTGGATGCGCAGCACGCGGTTACCCATGGCCTCGGCGGTGACGGCGGCTTCTTCGGCGACAGGCAAATCACTGGTGCCCGCGGAGAGGATGGCAATGGTTCCGGGGCGTGGTTTGGTTTTCTTTTTCTCAATGACCGCGCAACGGGCAGTCTCGTGATGGACAGTTTTTTTGAATTTCTTTTTTAGAGCTTTGGCGTGGGCGTCGGTGATGCGGGT
>JAPKDK010000040.1 GCA_028872645.1 Verrucomicrobiota bacterium | reverse complement strand
GTCCTGACTGCCAAGGTATTGCAGGATTTGGCTATCCTTGGGGTATTTGTAATTCAACCACATCTGCCGACCAGCGGCGCCATTGCCGCCGTATACCTTGGGATAAGTCTCGTCGTTATCCCCCACATACATCTGCATCGCGAGAGCCACCTGTTTCAGGTTGGACATTGCCTTCACGTCATTCGCCTTCTGCTTAGCCTTAGCCAGCACGGGCAATAGCATACTAGCGAGGATGCCGATGATGGCGATCACGACCAATAGCTCGATGAGCGTAAATCCTTTTTTTTGGGTAATTTTCTTCATTTTAATGATCCTATCTTAACATTGTTTTTTTCAAGTTAAATGGTGGCGTGTTATTTTTCACTCAATTGCGTGAGAATTCACACGCCACTCTCGTGCTGTTTCAGAAAACCAGCCGTTTTCGCGTCTGTTTTCCTTATGACGCAATTAAAGCAATTGGTGTGCCAAGATGGATCTTTTTACCTTTAAGTGTGCCTCAGAGCCTCGATGGGATCGAGATTGGCGGCGCGGCGGGCGGGGTACACGCCGAAGATCACACCCACCACGGCGGAGATGCCGAAGGCGAGCAGCACGGCGGGGAGGGTGACGATGGTTTTCATTTCGGCAAAATGTTCCACCGCTAAAGGCAACGCCACGCCGAGCACTACGCCCACCAATCCTCCGGCGATTGAGAGCACGACGGTCTCCACCAAAAACTGTGTGATGATCTGGCTCTTTTGTGCGCCGAGCGCGCGGCGGATGCCAATCTCTCGCGTGCGCTCGGTGACGGTGGCGAGCATGATATTCATAATGCCAATGCCGCCGACGATGAGGCTAATGCCGGCGATGGAGCCAAGAACGATGTTGAAAATGCGTTTGGTTTCTTCCGCCTGTCGCAGCAACTCTAAAGGGACGATGATTTCATAATCAACTTTTTTGTGCGCTGTTTTTAATGCGGCGCGGATGGCGGGCACGGTAGCCTCCACTTGATTCACATTGGCCAATTCAACAACCAGTTCATGCAGTTCCACCCGCTCGCGCATAGAGCCGCCGGTGGTGCGTTCGGTAAACAATACTCCCAAACGTGCATGTGCGGCGGCGAGCGGAATGTACACGTTGGCATCGAGCGCGCGGCCAATGTTGTCCTGCCCCGGAGCACGCGCACTGGCGGCGGCGGTTTCGCGCACCACGCCGACCACACGAAAAATCTGCCGGTTGTTCAGTTTCACTTCGCCTTGGAGTGGATCGGAAATGGGAAAGAGTCTTTCTGCCATCGTATCGGTGATCACACAGACATTCACACTCGCATCGCTATCGTGCAAAAAGCGGCCATGCATTAACTCCATTTGGCTCATTTGCAGATGATTGGGTTGCGTACCCCAAACGGTGCCGGGCATTTCCATGCGCCCGACACGCACGTTCATGCGATAGCGGCGCTTTGCCAATGTATCGGTGATGCGCGGGTGGAGGGTTTCCTTGAGCAACTGGATGTCGGAAAGTTTTAATCCGTAATTTGCAGTGTAGGTTCGGACCGTGTCGGCGGCGGATTGCCCTTTGGGCGGAGACACGCTGCGGATGATGATGTTTCGGCTGCCGAGAGCGCGGATGGCTTCCTGCGCTTCATGACTGGCGCCTTCGCCGATGGCGAGCATGGCGATCACCGAACACACGCCAAAGATGATGCCCAACATTGTGAGCAAGGAACGCATCTTGTGCAGCATCAGGCTTTTGATGCCGAGGTGAATAACGCGGAGAAGATTCATGCGCGGCGGGCTTAGCGCGCTTGCGTTTTGCTTTTTTCGGACTTGGAAGATCTCGCGATTTGCGGTGACAGCGAAACTTGATCACCCACGGCAAGGCCCTTTCGGATTTCGATGAAGCGGGCGTTGAATTGACCGGTTTCCACGGGCACGGTTTCCACCGCCTCTCCGCGCTTCACCTGCACCACTTTTTGGCCGCGCCGGGTGGTGACGCATTGCACGGGAATCTTGAGTACATTTTCCAACTCGGCGATCACGATCTCGGCGCGCGCTGAAACGCCCGGTTTGAGGTCCTTGGGCAATTGATTGTGTTCGTCCTCAATCCACACGTGCGTGTCGTAAACGGAAATGTTTTCATAGTAGCGTCGGCGCTGATCCGGCGTGGGGGCGACCAATCGAACGACGCCTTTGAATTCTTGTTCCGGCAATGAATCAATCTTCACAACCGCCTTGAGGCCATTGCGCAAGTGACGCACGTACGATTCATGCACCTGCACCACCGCCATCAGCTCGCTAACATCGGGAAGATTAATGACGCTGTAGCCTTTGCGAATATCCGCGCCAAGTTTGATGTAGCTTTCGTTGGAGCGCGAGCTGCTCTGCGCAAAAATCACAAGGCCATCCTGCGGTGCGCGCATCTCGGTCTTGATGAGTTGAGTCTTATACAATTCCAGTTTATCGCGCTGGGCCTCAAGCCCGGCTTTGCGTCGGGCGACAGTCTCGGTTTGGTATTCCACAAGGGCGCGGGATTTCTCAAAAGTGCGCGTTTCGGTCACGGCCATTTGGGCGAATTTGGATCGATAGCGCTTGGTCATTTGCGGGATATCAAACCGATCCAATAATTCCATTTGTTTACGGTACTTTGTGATGAGGTTATTTTGCTTTTGAATCGTTAGCTCATCGGCCTGCACTTCAAGGTCGGTGGCGTAGCCTTTGGTGCGGAGTTTTTTGGTGCTCACGAGCCGGTCTTCAGCGCGTTTGATTTCTTCCTCGGAAATATCAATATCGCCTTTTAACGCCAGCTTGGCCAGCGGCGCGGTACCTTCGATGTATTTTGCCAAATCCTGTTCGGCGAATTCCACATTAAGTTCTGCCTGCCGATCCGCCTCGGCGGTTTCAATCTTGCGCAGCGCCAAATCTTTTTTTGCGTTTCCCAAGTCCCGCTCGGCGTCCTCCACGGCCTTGGTTTGACCAAAAATCCGCTCACGCAATAGGCCGTCCTCAAACTTCACCAACAAATCGCCCGGCAAAATAATTGTTTGGCTGGGACTCAAATTGTCCCAATCCACTTCGGGGTTGATCCGGTGAATGGATTCCTCCAGTGCTTTTATTTGCAGTAGAGTGGGCGGACCCTTATCGCTCGGAGGTTGAGTAAGGGATAGATAGGTTTCGGTGAGGATTTGCAATGTATCCCCTTCCGCCGGCTGATGTTCACGCGGACCCTTCACATAGGTGCCCTCATTCACCAACTCCACGATGGTCCCTCCACCATCAAGTTCGCAGCGGAGGTTGATCTTGCTGGTGGAATCGAGTGAGCCGCCTTCGGTCACCGTCACGCGCAGGTCGCCGCGCTTGGCGGTTGCAAACTGCATCACCTGCGCCGAATTGTCCGCAGGTTCCATCCATTTCGCACCCATGAACACGCCGGCGAGCAGCACGATAATCACTGTAGTCCATGCCGGATGGCGTTTGATGAATGCTTTAGCTTTGGCCATTTTTTATTTCTGTTCTCCGAACACCTGCCCGGGCGTCACCACGTTGGGCAATTGCGCACCAATACTGGGATTGACCGGTGCGGGCACACCGGGAATCGGCTGGTTTTTCAGCCAAAACTGTCCAGCTTCGACGCGCATGATGCCTAAATTCTTCAACAATTTCCAGCGCGCAACGTGATAATTGACCATCGCGCTCGTCACGGCGTTTTGCGCACTGACGAGATCAGCCTGCGCTTCGAGTTGGTCGCGGATGTCCGCCTGATTCGCATCGAGCAGCAGCGGCATCACGGTCACGCGCTGTTGGGCGAGGGCGAGGGCGTTTTGCTGGATGAAATAATTTTCACGCTCTTGGGCCAGTTGCCGGACGCCTTGCCGGATATCCTCGCGCAAGCCGTCCAATTCCGTCGCGAGCGCGCGTAGTTGTTTTTCAAAACTGATGAGACTCGTGCGGTAGGCGTTGCGCTCGGTCAATTTATCCAGTGGCAAGCCCAGTTGCAGGCCGGCGTTGGCGGCGAAATCTTCCGGAGAAAAGGAGCTGTAAAATTGTTTTGTCAATGAAGCATC
This sequence comes from Verrucomicrobiota bacterium, assembly GCA_028872645.1. Lineage (GTDB taxonomy): Bacteria > Verrucomicrobiota > Verrucomicrobiia > Limisphaerales > UBA1100 > JACNJL01. The sequence goes on along the minus strand of JAPKDK010000040.1, from coordinate 10,859 downwards.
GACCACGAGGTTGAGGCTTGGTTGTAGATTATCCGCCGCCACACGCACTTTTCGTTGGGAGTCCTCGTACTTGTCGATTTGGTTGAGCATATCCAGCCGATTGGTGACGGCGATGAGATAGCCATTGCGCGCGTTGAGGTTCAGCGGGGTAAGGCCCCGCTGCACCAACGCGCGCAGAGCGGTGTCATCGAGCTTGAGATCCTCGCCCAACGGCAGCCCGAGTCGTTGCTTGAAGGCATCCAGCGCGGCACGATAACTCTCCACGGCGGTAAGATATTTCACGCGCGAACTGAGCTCCTTTTGCCTCGCTTGATCCACCTGAAATTTTGGCAACCGCTGCGCATCCACCATCGCCTCCGCGCGCGCGCGCGCGCCCTGCAGATTTTGATAATTGCTATAACTGTTCCTCACTGAATCCTTTTTCTGAAGGATCCGGAAATACTCGGACACTGTTTCAATCGCAAACGTCTTTTGGTAATGGCTGAAATCGCGAACCGCATAAACCACATCGCGCTCCGCCTGCGTGAGTACTTCCTCGGCGATGGCGCGCCCCGCGCCACGCAACAACGGTTGGGTAAGTTTGAGGGTGATGTCCGGCACCTTCGGTTTGCCGTTGAAATATAACACCAAATCATTCGCCAAAGTAGCGGTGAGTGTGCCGCCGGTTTTGAAAAGTTTACTGAACGTGAGGTCGAGGTTGGAATCCCCCTTGAGGCCCTTGTCCGATTCGCGCACGAGGCCAAGATCCGCCGTGCTCGTTGTGGGTTGCCACACAAATCTGTGGCGCGTTCCGGTGAGCGACAATGCGGAAAGATAAAGTGTCTCTTTTTGCAACTGATACGCGCGGTTGTTCGTGACCGCCATCCCCAGTGCGGCCTCGAGGGTGAGCACGCGGGCGTTGTCATTGAAACGGTCGGTGATGATTTCCGCGGGCGGAATGGCGTCGGGCGCGCGGGCACTCCACGCGGTGCGAATGTCGTAATCCTGCTCCGCACCCAATACGTCGCTACCTCGTTGTTTCAAAATGCCATACACTTCGTCATCAGCAGCGTCACGGAACTTGGCCGCTTCGCAGCCGGCTAGCAACACCGCGACCAACAACAGAATGCCAAAAAGTTTAAAGGAATAATTCGTCATCATATTTAGGAGCAAGTTGGACGCGCGGCCGGTGGTTTTAATCAAAATTTTATGTGCCAAGGCCGCCCTACGTGTGCCGTAGGGCCTCAATGGGATCGAGTGAGGCCGCCTTGATTGCTGGCCACAGGCCGAAGGTCAGCCCCACCGCCACCGACAAGCCAAAAGCGATAAGTACCGACCATTCAGTAATGATGGTCGTTGTGTGTAGAATGTTGTGCCGGAATGCGGCAAAAGCTAAACCACCTAAAACACCAATGGAACCACCAATCAAACAGAGTATCAGGGCTTCCACCAAAAACTGTACGGTTATGTCCGTCTGCTTGGCTCCCAGTGCCCGACGGATACCAATCTCCTGTGTGCGTTCGGTGACGGTGGCCAGCATGATGTTCATTATGCCTATACCGCCCACCAACAACGAAATGCAGGCAATGTAAAGAAGCATGCGGGTGTCACGCGCCTTTTGCGCCTTGAGGGTGTTGAGCTCTTTAATAGGAACCACAATCTCAAAATCCCTCTCAGCACGACCTGCCTGCAATGCTTCAATGAGCATCGGCAATGACGGAATCACCTGCTCGACAGAGTCGAACTCCACGCGAATCTCCGACAGTTCCACACTCTCCAATTTAAGCCTGCCCACACTGCGATCAACATTCCTAACGCCGTACAACGACTTAAAAGTAGACAAAGGAATATACACGTTGGCGGCAATTGTGTGACCCATAGCGTCGGGCAGTTGCGGCAATTTCTCAGTATCAGCACGCTCCTTCAAAATACCCTTGACCTGAAAAACCTGCGAAGATTCATAGCCTCGCACGATCACCTTTTCCATGAGTGGATTGTGTCCGGAGAATAGTCTCTGCGCCAGTTCCAGAGAAATCACACAGGAGGAAGCCTTGCTGTTTTCCTCAGCCTCATTCAGGAATTGCCCGGCGATAATTTTGGATTGCGTGAATTCCGGGTAATAGGGATAGGTGCCGATGAGTTGACAATCCACTTCACGGCTTCCGTGCGCGACATTCAGTCGCTTATTTAAAATGGGCAACACGCGTTTCACTCCCGGCACGGTTTTTTTTATGCGAGTTGCGTCCGTATTCTTGAGTCCATAGATCGCCATCCACCGACGGAAGAAACTTTCCCAATCCCCCTGCATTTGGGCATTCATCGAAGGGGGCCTGATGCTTCGAATGATGACATTTTTTGCGCCCAACGCCTTGATCGCTTCCTGCGCATCGTGACTGGCCCCTTCACCGATGGCGACCAGCGTGATGACTGCCCATACCCCAATGATCATGCCCAGCATCGTAAGGCCGCTGCGCAGCTTATGCAGCCGTAGCCCCTTGAAGCCGACTTGAATAATACGAAAAAAGGACAATCCAAACATGTCTAGATATGTTGATTCAGGACACTATGTACTTCATCTGTTCCCTGCATTCTAATTATGCCGCAGTGCCTCTATGGGGTCTAGTGCGGCGGCCTTGATCGCTGGCCAAATGCCGAAAAACAACCCGACTACTACGGACAAACCAAAAGCGATGACTACCGACCATTCAGTAACTATGGTCGTTATATGTAGGATATTGTGCCGGAACGCGGCAAACCCCCAGCCACCCACCACCCCAATAGTGCCACCAATCAGACAGAGCATCAGCGCCTCAACCATGAACTGTACGGTAATGTCCGTCTGGGTGGCTCCCAGTGCGCGGCGGATACCTATCTCCTGAGTGCGTTCGGTGACGGTGGCCAGCATGATATTCATAATGCCAATTCCACCGACCAACAGTGAGATGCAGGCGATGTAAAGAAGCATGCGGGTATCACGCGCCTTTTGCGCCTTGAGGGTGTTGAGCTCTTTAATGGGAACCACAATCTCGTAATCCATCTCGCCTTTGCGTGATTTATCCAGGCAATCCCTGAGAAGCGGCAACGCTGGGATCACCTCTTCAACCGATCCGAATTCAACTCGAATCTCAGTAAGCTCCACGCGCTCGACTGAGATACTACCCACGCTGAGGTCAATATTCTTGATTCCATATAGAGCTTTGAAGGTAGACAATGGAATGTACACATTAGCGGAAATCGTACGGCCCGTGGCGTCTGCCAGCTGCGGCAATTTCTCGGTATCAACGCGCTCTTGTAAAATGCCCTTTACCCGGAAGACCTGCGAAGATTCAACACCGCGAACAATCACATTTTCCAAGAGTGGATTTTGGCCCGCGAACAGTTTCTCAGCCAACTCTAGGGTGATGACGCAGGAGTTTTCTTTTCGAGCCTCCTCCATCTCATTTAGAAATTGACCGGCAACGATGCGGGACTGGGTGAATCCCGGATAGTGAGGATACGTGCCGATGAGCTGGCAATCCACATTTCGTTTGCCGTGAACCACATTCTTGCGCTGGCTCAGGATAGGCAACACACGCTTCACTCCCGGCACCGTTTTCAGAATCCGCCCGGCGTCTGAATTTTTCAGGCCGTAGATCGTCTCCCACTGCATTCTGCCCTGCAGTTGGAGTTTGTCTGACAAAGGCTTTACGCTGCGAATAATGACGTTATTCGCGCCCAGCGCCTTGATCGCCTCCTGCGCGTCATGACTAGCTCCTTCACCGATGGCGACCAGTGTGATAACAGCCCACACCCCAATGACGATACCCAGCATAGTAAGGCCACTGCGCAACTTATGAAGCCTTAAGCTTTTGAAGCCCACCTGGACGATTCGAAAGATGTAAAACCCAAACACGGCTATTTACGATTACGCCGCTGCTTGCCGCTAACGGACTTCCCCAATGAAGGTTTTGTTGAAAGGAAACGTTTTACCTTCTCGCCAGCAGCCTGTTTGGCAGGAATAATCCATACATCATACTTCCTCAACTGATCTTCAATGAGGAATTTTTCAACCTTTGAACGGGAGCTTTCAAAAACTTTACTCATTACTGAAACGGCATTCTCTCGCGGTATCTCTTTTGATTGAATCCTCTTGATTACCTCCGTAATTTCGTTTGTAGCCTCGGCTTGTGCCGCGCTCCACTTTTTCCTCTGCTCATCACTCAATCCAAAGTTCACTGGCTCGTTATTTCCCCCTTTTGCATTCAAGGTTTCCGCGCTATCTGGATCCCCCAACTCAACTATCCCTTTGTCCATGACAGCATTCTCCAAGTTTAGGTTCTCGGCTTCAGTCAACGGTGACAAGTGGATCAATTCACCTACTCGAAGGCCAAATCCCGGATCAGTTTCTTCCTTGATCGCGATAAAGGTTTCATCGCTGTATTCAATGGTCACAGGCCGCCACTTATGTTTATTGGTGGTGGGGTCCAACACATAGCAGCCAGTCTGCGCGGTATCTTCACTGATCATACGAGTGGTCACGCATTGATTGGGAACCTTGATCCGCTGGTTTTCGCCCTCAAGATTGATGACCTTGATCTCCACGGTAACAGTCATGCCTTCAGAAACTGCATCGGGAAAATCATTGTTATCAATATACACTTCGCCCTTGAAATATGACTTTTCGGTGTGACCACGACGATTGGTATCAACCGTGCTCCCGAGTACCGAGAGGGTTCCCGGCAGAGTCACATCCTCCACCTGCACCCAAGCTTTCATACCGCGCCTGAGAAGCCCCCTTTTGGCTTGTGGAACATTGAGTTCTACTTTCAGAGACTTGGTCTTGGGAAGTTTGATGAGGTTGCGACCCCGGTGCACCCGGGCTCCATCCATGATGGGTCCGTATTCCTTATAGCTTTCCGAAAAATAGACAACCGTGCCATCCGAAGGCGCATAAATCCTTGTGGCCGCCATTTGCTCCTTAAGATCTTCGAGCCTTTCCTTTTCCAGATCAAAGGTCTTCTTCTGGGTGGCAATGGTTGAATTGGCATCCCTCAAGTCAGCAACATTCTTCACCTTTACCTTCTCAATGGAGACCGTGGCCTCATCAACAGCCAATTCGCTTTGATTCAGAAGGGATACACTATCGTACTTCTGGTAGGCATTCAGCCGCTCCTGAGCCATCGCGATCTGGTGGCGAAGATCTTGGGCATTATTCCGCTCCCTTGTCAGTTTCAGTTCCTCCTCACGCAGAGACATCTTGGAAAGGAATTTTCTCTCCTCCAACTCCTTGAGCCACTTGAGCTTGGCTCCAGAGATTGCCATCTGTTCCTTGGATTCCTCCACTTGGTTGGCAAGATTGGTGATACTACCCATGTCAGTCTTGATCTTGTTCTTGATGGTACTGTTTACCGCCTTGTCCTGTGCCATGACTGCCAACTTGTGATTATTTTCCGCAACTTTTAAAGTGAAGGCCGCCGAAAGCTCAGTGTTTTTCAGGTTTCCAGTCATTCGTAAGAGGGCATTCTCGGATTTTTCCACCACGATCTCCATCTGGTTAATCCTCTCCTTGAGATTGAGAGGATCCAGTTCCACCAGTAGATCCCCGGGAATCATGATCGACTGGCCTTCAGACAAATCATCCCAATCAATATCTTCTACTGAATTAAGCAGGCGGATGGAAAGCTCATCTCTAGCCATGTATCCGGCAATTGACGCAAGTGTATCACCTGCCTGGATAGCGTACCGGAATGGACCTTTGACCTCGGTGCCTTCGTCCACAATCGACTCGATCGTTGTGCTCCCTTCCAACTCACACTTGAGTTCCAGCACATCCGTGGAAGCCAGCCTGCCGGTGAGTTTCACTGTCACCAAAAAATCCGCCTTCTCCGCAGTCCAGTACTTTTCCTGACGAACCTTATCTTCTTCCTTGGAAAGCAAATGCTTAGCACCCCAAATGCCTCCGGCCACCAAGCCAATCAAGGCTAACAAGCCCAGCAGCTTTCCCAAGGTAAACCCCTTCTGGGCTGCGGTCGTTTGATTTTGTTTTTTCATGGTCATTGCCTCAACTGGCAACTTGGACGTATGTCCCGATGCCCTGTCTTCACCCCAACGGAAACTGTTTATATTTTATAAAGATTCGCCGTTCTTTTCAATAAAATTTGCGCACCAAGCTTCATTTTCATTTACACAGCGGGAATGTCATCCGCGTTACATAACAATGATACCTCGAAGCACGGCGAAAAACGGACATTAAGAATGCCGCAACGCCTCGATGGGGTCAAGATTGGCAGCGCGAAAGGCGGGGTAAATACCAAAGATGATACCGATGCAAACCGAGATACCAAATGCGAGTGCTACCGACCAGTTGGTAAACAGGATGGCCAGCTCATACTGATAATATTCCGCTAGAATCCACTGCGCCAACAGTGGAGCAGACAAGCCAACCAAAATGCCCAACAACCCGCCGGCCACAGAGAGCACGCTGGTTTCCACGAGGAATTGCCGGATGATGTGCAGCTTCTTGGCGCCCAACGCGCGGCGAACGCCGATCTCGCTGGTGCGCTCGGTGACGGTCGCGAGCATAATGTTCATAATGCCAATGCCGCCGACCAAGAGCGAGATAGATGCGATGGTGGCGAGCACGACGGTGAAGATGAGGTTGATCTTGCGCGCGGTGGCTAGCTCATCGAGCGGCACGCGGATGACAAAGTCTTCAACGTCCTTGTGCCCGTAACGCATTGTGCGCTCAAGCATTCTGGCGCCGGGGATCACGTGATTCATATCATCAAACTGCACGCGCAGCCGATCGATCTGCACTTCCTTGGCCGAGATACCGCCGGATTGCCGCTTGAATTCGCGGTCGCCATAATCCTGCCGCAGCGTGTGGAAGGGCACGTACACGTCGCCATAAAATTCATTGGCCTTGCCAAGGTTGCTTTCCTGATTGCCCATATCCGCCTCCATCGCCATCCGCATCACGCGCCCGTGGCCGAGGTGGCCGGCCAACTCGACGTTGTTGCCTTCGTAAGCGTACACCCAGTTTTCGGGCGTCACAAAAAATTCCTTGCCGGATTGATCGGAAAACCATTTGGACTCCGGGGTGTCTTGACCTTCCAAGCGTTCCTGAAACACGATCGGCGGCAATTTATTGAGCTTCAAAATATCCGAGTTTTCGATGAGATGCTCGCGCTCAATCACCTCGCCCACCATGCGTTCCTTGGCGTTGCCGGTCTTCAACTTTTCCCGGCGCTGATCGATGATTTTTTTCTGCTCCGCCAAACCCTCCTCCAACCGCACCGCGGCCTCACGCAATACGGATTCGTCAAGCACGCGTTGCTTTTGCTCCTTGAGATCCCGCAATAAATCTGCCGGCGTGCGCACGAGGCCCACCACGCGGTAATAATATTTTCCGACCTTAATTTCATTGGTGAGCGGATTTTGGTAGGCAAACAATTCCGAGGCCAATGAGGTGGAGATGACGCACACGTTGTTCTTGGTCATCTCGTCCTCCTCGCTGAGGAAACGCCCCATCACCACTTCGGCTTGGCTGAACTCCAAAAAGTATGGAGTCGTGCCGTAAATGGCGCGGTCCTTTTTCACAAACTGATCGAAGGCCACGTCCTCGCGTCGAATCTTCTCGGGCAACACGCGTATTACGCCGGCATCGCGCAGATCGGCAATGCGCGCGGCATCGTCATACTTCACGCCGTACTTCGCTACAAACCCTGTGCGCTGGCCCTGCACTTCCTGCGCGATGGGTTTTTGGCTAGTGATGATGATGTTGATGGCACCGAGTTTCTTAATTTCCTCCTCGGCCTTTTGTTTTTGGCCCTCGCCAATAGCCAGCATCGCGATCACCGAACACACACCAAAGATGATGCCCAACATCGTGAGCATTGAGCGCAGCGGATAAAGCATCAGGCTTTTGATCCCCTGAATGATAGCGCGGAAAATTCCCATATCAGTTGTGCGCGTTGGTCACGTCGCGGTCCACGAGGCCATCCTTGAGATGGATGACGCGATCGGCGCGATCCGCTACATCCTGCCCGTGGGTGACGACCACGATGGTTTTGCCCTGCGTGTGGAGCGAGTCGAGCAACGCGAGGATTTCCTGGCCGGTTTTGGAATCTAAATTGCCGGTGGGTTCATCGGCGAGAATCATTAAGGGATCATTCACCAACGACCGTGCCACGGCCACGCGCTGCTGTTGGCCGCCGGAAAGTTGCAGGGGCCGGTGGTCGAGCCGGTCGCCCAAACCCACCAGCCGCGCCAGATCCTCGCAATGCTCGCGATGGGCGGAGAGTTGTTTACCCTGATAAAAAAGCGGCACGTGAATGTTTTCCACCACGTCCAGCTGCGGGATGAGATTGTACGATTGAAAAATAAACCCAATTCGCTGACCGCGCACTTCGGAGAGGGCGCTGTCGGTCATCAACGACACATCCTGTTCGCCGAGAAAATACCGTCCATCGGTGGGCCGGTCGAGACAGCCGAGCAGATTCAGCAACGTGGATTTTCCCGAACCCGAAGGCCCCATGATGGCCACGTAACTGCCCTCCTTGATTTCGATATCCACCCCCGCCAACGCGGGAACCTTGACTTCGCCGAGGTCGTAAATCTTGGTCATCCCCTCTATGCGAATGATGGGAGTGCCGTTGCTATTGCCGTTTAAGTTGGATTCCATTCTTGAAAAATTTGAAAATTTATTATTGCCCGCCGCCTGAGAGGCGCTGCATCATTCGCTGACGCGCGGCATCGGCTTCTTCCTTGTTGATACCGCCATCGCCATCGGCGTCCAGCGCGCTAAACTCACCCACAAACTGCCGCATCCGCTCCGGCGTTTTCGCGTATTCATCCTCGGAAACTTTGCCGTCGTTGTCCGTGTCCAGATCCATTAATGACCCACCGCGCCCGCCGCCACCGCCGGGCCGATTGCCCCCACCGCTACCGCCGCTGCCGCTGGGACGTTCGGTGCGCAGTGCAGCATATTTTGCGAGTTGCTCTTTAGTGAGAAACTTTCCGAGGTCGGCGGTAAATTCACTGCGCAACGTACGCATGGCAGCCCAATCTTGGCTAGTCATTGCGGTGGCCCGTTTGTCGGACATCGTTTTGGAGGCGGCCGCCCATTTGGTTTTTTGCTCGGCGGTGAGGCTAAGCTCGGCTGGGGGTTCAGTGGAACGTTCAGAACCTCCGCCCGGCCGACCCTTGCCTTGACCCCCTTTGGTGGGCGGTGCCTTTTGGGCGGTGCTGGGTTGATGCTCCACGGGCTTGGCGGGCTCGATGGTCTCGGGCAAATCCTTGAAGAAATCATCAGCATTAATTTGCCGGTAGCCAAAGAGACCGCCGCCGACGTTCAGCTCTTTGGCGTGGAGCAGGGGGGCTTTGAGGATGACTTCGCCAAGGGCCAGGCCTTTAGTGATTTGGATGTGCGTCTGGTCGTAATATCCGGTTTCCACCGGCACGGGCACGGGTTGGTTTTTTTCGTTCATTTTGAAACATACGCGTCGGCCTTCCACGGTGGTGACCACACTTTGGATGGGCACGCGCAGAGTCTTGATTTTTTTACCTTCCACCATTTGGGCCTTCGGCAGGTTGGCCACAAAGATGCGGCAAGTGGCGGAGGCACCGGGGCGGATGTACGAGGGCAGCTTGTCTTTGATGGCGACCTCGCATTTGAAAACTTTTTTATCGCTGCCCCAACGCTCGGCGGCGGCAGCCACAGGGGCGACAAAGGTGATCTCACCGCGGAAGGTGCGTTCGGAAATGGTGTCGATGCGGATCTGCACCTGCAAGCCGGGCTTCACTTGGTTGATGCGGCTCTCGTGAATCTTGAGCTGCACTTTCATTTTGGAAAGATCCGGCAGGTGAATGATGTCCTGCCCCTTGCGCAGGGTGGCGCCTTTCTCGATGATGCCGGAGGAGCCGCCGTAGCGTGAGGATTCGCCGACGTGATAGACCACCAGCCCGCTGGAGGGCGCGTAAATGCGGCTTTTGTTCAACTGATCCTTCACCTCGGTGAGCTTTTCCTCCTCAAGCCGGAGTTTCTGCCTTTGCGTATCCACCTCCTCAGTGGCGGTAATCATATTATTGGTGGCAGTTTGCTCTACGGTCGTCAGCGAAAGCTCGGCCTGCTTGATTTTGGAATTATAATCCTGCTCGGATTTTGGATACACATATTTTTCGTAGGCATCGCTTTCGCCGCGCATCATCCGGATGTTGTGGCGGAACTCCGCGACCTTTTGCTCTTCCTCGCGCAGTGACATTTTGGAGAGGAACTTCCTTTCCTCCAATTCCTTGAGCCATTTCAGCTTGGCCTCGGAGATGGAAACCTTGTTGGAAAGGTTGGAAAGCTGTCCCGCATAATCCTCGCGCGTAAGGCGGGCGTCACTGTTCTTGAATTTCTTCAAATCCAGATTGGAGAAGTTCAGGGAAATTTTCGCGTCATCAATGTTCTGCTTATTCCTCAGCTTTTGAATCTCAAGATCGTTCTGCGATTTGATCACGGAATTCATCGACGTGCGCACGGTGATTTCCTGGCTGAGAATTTTATCCTTTAACGATCCCGGATCCAGCTCCACCAATAAATCGCCCGGCACCGTAATGGATTCCTGATTGGCGATTGCTTGTTCGAGGTTGGGGTTGGCATTGAGCAGGTAGGCCTCTGAAGTCTTGTGCCGTGCGGCCAGTTTGGCGGGCGTGTCGCCGGCCTCCGCCTGAACCTGGCGCGGCCCCTTCACATAAGAACCCTCGTCCACAATACTCACGATGGTGGAGGAACCGTCCATTTCACTTTCCACCTTCACCGCCTTCACCGCCACCAGTTCGCCGCCTTCAGAGAAGGACACGATGAACTGCTCGTTCTCCACTTTCTCCGTGCCGTACGTGCTGGAGATTTCATCATC
>JAPKDK010000039.1 GCA_028872645.1 Verrucomicrobiota bacterium | reverse complement strand
GTCTTCTCTGGCGGCGGAGGAGGTGGCATTTTTGATCAACTCTTCGGTGGCGGGGATCAGCAACGCGATCCCAGTGGTGTCCAGCGCGGCGCGGATTTGCGTTACAATATGGAAATTGATTTTGAAGATGCTGTGCTCGGGTGCGAAAAGAAAATCACCATCACCAAGCTTGATGGATGCGCAAAATGCGACGGCACCGGCGCGGCTTCCGGCAGTGGTCGCAAGCGCTGCGGTACTTGTAAAGGACAAGGTCAGGTGGTGGCGCAGCGCGGGTTTTTTCGGATGCAACAAACCTGCCCGCACTGTGACGGGTTGGGCACAGTTTTGGAGAAGCCTTGCCGTGATTGCCGGGGCGGTGGGCGCAACGAAAAGAAAAGCAGCATCACGCTGAAAGTGCCCGAAGGGGTGAACAGCGGAACACGTTTGCGCAGTGGCGGCAATGGCGAGGCGGGTTTGCGGGGCGGGCCGAGTGGGGATTTGTACGTGGTGCTCCACGTGCGACCGCACGAGATTTTCGATCGGGAAGAGGATGATTTAATCTGCGAAGTACCGATTAGTTTTGTGACGGCCGCGTTGGGCGGGGAATTGAAAGTGCCCACGCTCACCGGCAGCGCGAGCATTAAGATTCCTGCGAGCACGCAAACAGGGACTACCTTTCGGATCAAGGGCCGAGGTGTGAAAAATTTGCAGGGTTACGGCACGGGTGATCTCAATGTGCGCGTGAGTGTGGAAGTGCCCGCGCGCCTCAACAAAGAACAGAAAGCCAAGTTGCAGGAATTCGCAGACCTTTGCGGGGATGATGTGAATCCGCAGAGCAAAGGGTTTCTCGATAAAGCCCGGAATCTTTTCAGCTGATGCACCGTTTCTATCTTTCTCCCGAATGCGTGACCGAAGGCGAGCTGACGCTCGATGAACGCGAAAGCCATCATGCCGCTATCGTGCTGCGCGTACGCGAAGGCGAGCGGGTGGCCGTGCTCGATGGAGCGGGAAATGAGTTTATGTGCACGGCGTCCACGGTGGACAAGCGGTCCACGAGGCTGACGGTCCAGCAGCAAAACCGCATCGAACCGTTGCCGTATCGCATCACGTTGTTGCAGGCGATGACGAAGGGGAAATCGATGGATTTCATCATCCAAAAAGCCACCGAGCTGTGCGTGCATCGGGTGGTGACCTTGGCGGCGGGACGTTCGGTGGCGCAGGTGGAGGATGGCGCGGCGAAGGTGGGGAAATGGCGCGCGATTGCGATTGATTCCATCAAACAATGCGGCAGCCCGTGGTTGCCGGTGATTGAGCCGCCGGTGACGCCACGTGAATTTTTGGCGCGCGGCGAGTCATTTGACCTTCCGCTCATCGCGAGTTTACAGGGCCGCACGCGGCACCCGCGTGAATACATTTCCGAACACGAAACCGAGCACGGTGCAAAGCCGAAATCGATCGGCGTGTGGATTGGTCCGGAAGGCGATTTCACGCCGGAAGAAGGCAACGAGATTCTCTCCGCCGGCGCGCATCCGATTACATTAGGCCGTGCAATCCTGCGGAGTGAGACGGCTGCGCTCTATTGCTTGTCTGTGCTAAACTACGACATGCAAGCGCTACCCGCGGGTTAGTCTTTTTTTGGGTTTAGTAGTTTCTGGATTCCCGGTCGTTTCAGTAAAGGTGCCATCAAGACATTGGTGGAGACAAACATCGGTATATTCAATTTTTTGTGTGCACCGGGTTCGGCGAATAGTGAAAGGGATTTTTTCAGTGACGCGGCAGCGTCATTGGTGTTCTTGAGTTGCATTTGCGTTCTTGCCAGATTGAACCAAGACGCTGGATCTTTGGGGGTAAGTTCTGTGAGTTGATTGCAAACAATTTCTTTGTTTTTGTAATCCCTCAAATATTCGTATGATAGAGAGAGGAGGACCAGGCTTTGTTCGTTGGTCGTCATTTTAGATTTAAACAAGTCAATCATCGCCGGCAGATCCTGCAGTTTGCCGGTCATCACTTTTATATCCATTGCGGTGTTGAAGTGCTGCACATTGCCCGGGTCACGTTGGAATCGATCGAGGTATATTTGTGTATCTTTGATAAAAGATTTTAGTTCAGTTATCAAATTTTCGTGGCGTAGGGAGGGGACCAGTTCCTGGAGTAATGTAGCCGCCTCGAGGGCTTTCGTGATATCATGGGTGATGATTCGGTGGAATGTGATTTCACGTTCAAGCGCCTGCGAGATCATCAGGTCGGCCCGGGGGAAATGGGGGTCCAGTTTGCGGAAAGTAAGGGTGACGTGGACGGCATCACGATGCCGCCCTAGTTCGCCGAGGAGGGTTGTATAGCGAATGACGGCCTCGGGACTGATGGGGCCAAAGGCAAAGGCTTGGCGATAGGCATACTCTGCCTCGCGCGCGTAGCGTTTGCGCAACGCGCTACCTAAGGGTGAAATCCGCATGCGCCAGGCATAAATATTGCCGATGGAGCCGCGCAGCTTCGAAAAACCTTTTTGGGCCTGTTGGTCGCGCAGGAACCTCGGGTCGCCATTGAACCCCTTGAGGTCGCGGCGGAGGTGGGTTTTCTCGACCCATTCGCAAATGGCCTTCACTGACATATCCGCGCTGATGGCATCGCCGATGAGGCGTTTGGAATATTCATCCCAAAAATTCCGATCCCTCTCAAGCATTGTTTCGGAAAGCTCGGTGTATTTTGGGATTCGCTGCGATTGAATTTCCATGCGGAGCGGGGTGCCATCGGGGGCGTGGAGGTTGACGTGGCGTGGAGGCATCAGAATATATCGTCCGCCCTGAATGATTTCCACGTGGGCAATGCCGGTTTGTGCGTTGATTTCAGTCACGCGTAATTTGGCACTTTGCTTGATTTGTAAGCTGCCGGAAATAATGGAATCAAAAACTTGCAGCACTTCGTTCACCTTAAAATTCAATCCCGTCATTCTTGGGTCGACTTCGGCGTGGGTGATTTGATAGGTGGCCGCGTTGGGGATGCGCTTCATTTTCACCTTGATTCGGGAGATGTTGCTGTTTTCGCCGGTGACAAAAAGTAATTCTGGGGGTGCTAATTCGAACTGCCCGCCGTCTTCCACTTGGATGGCTGATGGCATACCGTTGGTTTGCATTGCTGACACGAAATATTTTCCGGAGATCAATGGTTTCACCGAATCTTGATCCGGCTCCGATCGCAATGTCAGCTCATCGCCTAACTTTACTAGTGCGGTGGCGTTGGTGGGATTCAGCGGTGCGGGGTTGATGGAGGTGATTTCAAATTCCCGTTCAGCCTCCATTTTCATGATAATGCCATGGGGTGTGATATATTTATACATCCACAGGAGTGGGAAACTTTCTTCCACATAAAACTCGTGCGCTGGATTGGTGTTGAAAATCACTTTGGTGAGGAGGGCGTTGATTGCCATCACCGAGCCATTGCCGCGCACTTGCATTTGCGGGTTGAGCGGGGTGGGCATCAATTTCCCGCATTTGGGGCAGGGCAAGCCGCCTTGTGCTTGCACTCGTTTGAATGTTTGCATTTCGTTTCGTCCGATCGCAATGAGCTGGCGGGTGCCACAGGTTGGGTCCAGGCATTGGAACGGGTAATTAAGCGTTACATTTTCGTCGTGGGCAAGTTGCCCCCGCCCCATTCGCTGTATGGCATCCTGCAAGTAATCGTTGAAGGCAATTTGATTATCCAAAGTTGAGGGCGTATGGATTTCCTTTTCGGGGTACACTCCGCGTGCGCGTCGGGATTTCTCAACGGCTTGGCCAATGCCGGTGAATACCTCATCCGCTTTGAGCGCCATGGACTGCGTGAGCGGCGGCAATAGCAACAGCGACCCTAGAAGGACCGCGCCACCCCAAAGCCTGGCGCCGAGCGACTCGCGGCGGTTCTCCGGCGTCCGGCGCAGGATGGATGCATGAACAAGCAACCCCACGCCCGCCAACAATCCGAGCCAGGCGAGGATGTAAAGTGATCCACGGCGCTCAAGGGCTTCGCTTCGTGTCGCCGCCTGATCAGGGTCCAGCTTGTGGGCGAGATTTCGGAAAAAATCCACGTCCAACTGCGCGCTGCGGTTGTAATGGGCGCGGATGTATTGCAGGTACGTGCCGTCGGCCAGCGCGTTTTGAGTGATGATGTAAACATCGCGCCGGTCAAAACTTTTATCGCGCTTGTATTTGGCCGCCATAAAACTTTCGCAAAAAATCATGTACGTAGGCGCAAACCGCCCCGGATCCGTGCCGCCGAACAAGATGGCACGTTGGTCCATGTCCGGATAAATTTTGAACGGGGGTGAAAACATATCATGCCCGTACCAGTATCCGAATAAATGACCGCGCTGTTCATTGGTTGCCCAGTTGGAAAGCGCCGGGCGCACTGGCAGTAAAACGATGAGACCAAGTGCCAGCACCAGCAACCCGCCACGCAGCGATCTGGGCGCGGCTAGCCGGCCGAACGCACAGAGGAGTAATAGAAAAACAAGCAACAATCCGATCACTGCAGCAGATTGTGGGATGATGAAATCTGTGGTCTTAAAAACATCGAAGGTTTGGATGATTTCCAAAAGACACAGCAGAGATAGAAATCCGGCCAACCCGACCGTAAGTTGGCGATCGCGCGTGGCCAGCGTGGTAGCAATGAGCGCTGCGCCCAATCCGGCGGCGAGCGCGATGAAGATGTGTGTGGCAGTGAAAAATACTTTGTACAAATGCCGGTTCTGCTCGTCGGCCGTTGGATTGAGCAGGAAAATTAGGATAACGGTGAATGAGATGAAAATGCCCGTGAGCGCGGCAATCCATCTCCGTTCGCGCAGGGCCATCCACGGTAGAAACACCATTGGTAAAAAAGCCAGAGCCAAATAACTGATGCTAAATTCTTGGCCGGCTTCTTCAAGATACACGTAGGCTTGGCCTCCGTTAAATTGGGTGCGCGGACTCGGGGCGCCCGGTGCCGGCGTAACGTAATTACGATCGTAAAACATTCGTGTCAAATTAGAGGGCGCAATGCGGTCGTACTGGCCGCGAGAGATGGCGTGTTTGAAGCCCTGTTCCGTGCGCGGATAGGCCCAATTCATGGGTGGATTGGTCATTGAAGCGAGCGGCATATACAAATAAAACGCCGCTCCAAGCAGCCACGCCGCGCGGGTATTTAGCATCGGCATCCAGTGGCGGAGAAGCGGTGGGGATTTTTTATCGTCACGGTTGAACCATGTAAATACCGTTACCGCTCCCAGCAGCAAAGCGTTCAAGAGCGCCCACGCTTTCACCGCATTGGCAGCACTGGAGAAATGCTGGTTGCTGAAAAAGGAACTCCACGCCCAGCCAAACAGCCCGGCCGAAATTAAATAGATCCCAATGGCGCCAATGGTTAACGCGAGTAAACTTTTCGAATCGAGCGATTGCTTTTGAACATATTGTTTACCTTTGCCGTAAAGGGTTATGCCAAGCAGCAGGGCGACCATTGTCACGCCTACAATATTGAAGAGAACAAACACTCCGGGGTCGCCGTCCGGCGGCGCACCCTCGGCGGGCAGAGTTGCGAGCAGCCCTAATATGTAAACACAGCAGTTACATAACAAGAAATCCTTGCCGAGATTGCGGTCGGCTAGCAGTACGATGGCCTCGATCCCGATGGCGGCGAGCAGTAGAGTTTGGTGGTTTGCAAAGCACAGCCCAAAGCAAAAATAGGCAAGGTACATTGGCCATCGTTCTGTTGGGCGGAAGTACCATCGCATCATCAGGGCCAACACGGCCATAAAAGTGAAGATTCCAAGCGTGTACACTTCCACGATCACGGCCTGGCTCCACATGAATCCGTTGAAGGCGAGCAGTAAGCCGGCGGTGATGCCGGAGATCAGTCCGATGGTGTTGCGTTGGCGTTCTTTCAGTTCTCGGAACGGTTCAATTCCCTTGAGCATGAGTTGTGCGCTGCGCGAGACCATCAATGCGAGCAACCCGCAAGCGAGTGCCGCCGCCACGGCGGATGAAAGTGCGACGCGCCATGCAATATTTCCAAATGGGAGTTTAGTGAATGCCCATGTGTAGAGCGTCCACACGGGATATCCGGGCGGATGCGGCACGCCGGCGTACATGGAGCCCACCGCGAGTTCGCCGGAATCCTCGAGGGTAAGATCCGGCGCGAGGGTATAAAAATATACGCCAAAAGAAATCACGGTGGCCAGCGCAAAGGCCAGCCAATCGCATCGGCGGAAAAAAGAATTGGGTTTAGCGGTCGCATCCAGGTCGGGTTCGGGCGTGGCCTTTTGTGGATCAGTCGGAAGTTCCGGTGGGGATTCCTGCGTTTGCAAAGGTTTAGGGAACCGTTTTTTGCCGCGCTTACCTTTGCTCATAGTCGTTTAACGAGGTTTACCTCCAAAAGGTCATTAACCGCGCGAAACTTAGCTTTGTCCAATGAAACTTATTCATGCGCAAAAATCAACACACTGGCTAAAAGTCGCTAGTTGATCTTAACAGAAATCGCCATTTCAAAGGTGAGTAAACGAGAAACCTCCCAGAAAGCGGTGATAACATCTACAATCGCTCGGCTTGGCACAAGGGTTGCTTAAGGGTTTTGGATTGCTTTGCAATTCGCCGGTGCGGCTGTCCGCGTTTCATCGGTAACTAGCCAAATGCGGGCAGGAGAACCACAGCAAATGAAAAAATTAGAGGCAATTATAAAGCCATTCAAACTAGAGGAAGTGAAGGATGCCCTCGCCGAAGTCGGCATTGAGGGTATGACCGTCACGGAAGTCAAAGGATTCGGCCGCCAAAAAGGCCACACCGAAATCTATCGTGGGAGCGAATACACCGTCGACTTCCTTCCCAAGATCAAACTGGAAGTCGCCGTGACCGATGGCAACCTCGAAGCCGCCATCAAAGCCGTGGCCGACAGCGCCAAGACCGGCAAGATCGGTGATGGTAAAATCTTCGTCAGCACCATCGACGAAGCCATTCGCATCCGTACCAATGAAAAAGGCGACGAAGCCGTTTAACTTTAACCCTCAAATTCCCTGAACTATGAAAAAACTCTTTCCCATTTTGACAATGGCCCTGGTGATCTTCGCCGGCAGCCTCTCCATTGAAACTCACGCTCAAGAAACAAACGCGCCTGCAGCGGCGCCTGCAGCCGAGCCTGCAGCAACCTATGATGGTCTTGAGCCAAGTGAATATCTACAAGCCGGGGGCGATTCCGGCGACACCGCCTGGATGATTGTTGCCACCGCGTTGGTGTTGCTGATGACCATCCCGGGATTGTCCCTCTTTTACGGTGGGCTCGCTCGCAAGAAAAATGTTCTTTCCGTGCTGGTGCAATGTTTTGCCGTCACGGCGCTGATGTCCTTGCTTTGGGTGATCTACGGATATTCCTTTGCCTCATCTGGGGATGGAAAGTTGTTCGGAGATTTTTCCAAACTTTTTCTCAAAGGGCTGACCACCGACTCGATGAGTGGGACCATTCCGGAATCCGTCTTTGTGACGTTTCAAATGACCTTCGCAATCATCACCCCGGCGCTCATTGTGGGTGCCTTTGCTGAGCGCATGAAATTTAGCGCGGTGATGATATTTCTGGTTATTTGGTTCACCTTTTCGTACTGCCCAATTTGGCACATGGTTTGGGGTGGCGGCTATTTGGCTAGCACTTGGGAAGCCATTGATTTCGCGGGCGGCACGGTGGTTCACATCAATGCCGGTGTGGCCGCCCTCGTTGCGTGCATCATGCTTGGCAAGCGCAAGGGGTATCCGGATAGCCCCATGCCGCCACACAACGTGCCTTTCGTGCTGATTGGCGCGGCGCTGTTGTGGGTGGGTTGGTTTGGGTTTAATGCCGGCAGTGCTTTGACAGCAGGCGGCCAGGCCGGCATGGCACAATTGGTGACGCAAGTGGCCACTGCCGCAGCCGCGTTTACGTGGATGATGGTTGAATGGTGCGCCAAGGGCAAACCCACCGCGATCGGTTTGGCTACTGGTGCGGTTGCTGGTCTCGTGGCGATTACGCCTGCGTCCGGTAGCGTGGGACCAATGGCGGCGATCGCAATTGGTGTCGCGGCGGCCGTAGCCTGCTATTGGGCCGCAACATCGCTCAAGAAAAAGCTGGGGTATGACGACAGCTTCGATGTCTTCGGCGTTCATGGCGTGGGCGGCATTGTGGGCGCACTGCTCACGGGCGTATTTGCATTCTCCGATGTGACGGGTAAAGAGATCATCAAAAACCAGTTCACCGGTCAGCTGATGAGCGTGTTGGTGACCGTTATTTGGAGTGCGGTGGTAACATTTATCGCCATCAAAATCGCCGGTGCACTTTGCGGCGGCATTCGGGTTGATGAAGAAACCGAATTGCAAGGGCTTGACGTGAAGGACCATGGTGAGGATGGTTACTCGCTCTAACCCACTGGGGTTTCCGGGCCACTGGCCGCGCCTTCACCGGCGCGGCCAGTTGGTTGGGGAAGATGACAATTATTGGCGAAAGCCGTTTAACAAAAACAGATACAGAAAAACAAATGAGCAAACATAAGTTGGAATACATTTGGCTTGATGGCTACAAGCCCACTCAGAGTCTGCGCAGCAAAACCCTCGTTCGCGAAAATTTCAGTGGCGAGTTGGGGGACGCCAAGGAGTGGTCCTTCGACGGTTCCTCCACCGAACAGGCCGAAGGTAACGATTCGGATTGCCTGCTGAAACCCGTGGCCGTTTATCCGGACCCCGATCGCTTTGGCGGTAATGGCTGGCTGGTGATGTGCGAAGTGCTCAATGCCGACGCCACTCCGCACGAATCCAACGGACGCGCCACCATTGATAACGACAGCGAAGATTTTTGGTTCGGCCTCGAACAGGAATATACCCTGATTGATACCGACACCAACCTCCCCATCGGCTTTCCCAAAAACGGATTCCCCGGTCCGCAAGGCCCGTTCTACACCTCTGTGGGCGCACGCAACACCGTCGGCCGCGACATCGTTGACGAACACTTGCACCTTTGCCTCGAAGCCGGTCTCAACGTCGAAGGAATCAACGCCGAAGTGATGATGGGCCAATGGGAGTTTCAAATCTTTGCCAAAGGCGCGGCTGATTGCGGTGACCAAATTTGGATGGCCCGTTACCTCCTCGAGCGCACCGGTGAAAAATACGGTGTCGCCATCGACTGGCATCCCAAGCCTGTCCAAGGCGATTGGAATGGCTCGGGCATGCACGCCAACTTTTCCTGCGGTGAAATGCGCGACCCGGGCGGCGAAGAAATTCACACTAAAATCTGTGAAGAGTTCGCCAAAAACATTGAGGAACACATCGCCGTGTACGGTGCGGATAACGACCATCGCCTCACGGGTCTGCACGAAACGCAGGCGATCGATAAATTCAGCTACGGCGTTTCCGATCGCGGCGCATCCATCCGCGTACCGGTGGCCACTGTGCAAGCCGGCTGGAAAGGCCGGCTGGAAGATCGTCGCCCTGCTTCCAACGGCGATCCCTACAAAATCGCTGCGGTGATTATCAAAACCACCAAAAAAGCACTCGCCTAAACAATCAACCAAACCCATAGGCCGGCGGGCAACCGCCGGCCTTTTTCTTTGCCTGAAGCCCAAGCTTTTGTGTTTTATCCGCGGGCAAAAAAAAAACGGCAACCCAAATCCTGAAAATAGGAAGCAAATTCAGCTAATTTAGATACGCATACTGCGCAGGTTTGCAGTCTCGCGTAATTTTTCCTCGCCGCCACCGGCCGTGCTCGCTATCAACTCGCCCGTGAAACAATCGATAGTCACATTGGATCTCGAAGGCGTTTTGGTGCCGGAAATCTGGATTGCCGTTGCCGAGAAAACCGGCATCGACGCCCTGCGCCGCACCACCCGCGATGAACCGGATTATGATGTGCTGATGCGCTATCGCCTCGATCTGTTGGCGGTAAACAATCTCAAGCTCAGCGACATCCAATCCGTGATCGACACGCTTGCGCCGTTGGAGGGCGCCAAGGCGTTTGTCGATGAACTGCGCGCTCGGACGCAACTGTTCATTCTCTCCGACACCTTCCTGCAATTCGCCACGCCGCTAATGCGTCAGCTCGATTGGCCCACGCTCTTTTGTCATCACCTCGAAGTGCGCGACGATGTGATTGTGGATTATCACCTCCGCCAACCCGACCAAAAACGAAAAAGTGTGGCCGCATTTCAATCGTTAAACTATCGCGTCATCGCCGCCGGTGATGCGTACAACGACACCTCAATGCTTGCCCAAGCCGACAAAGGGATTTTTTTTCGCGCACCGGAAAATGTAATTGAAGAATTCCCGCAGTTTCCGGCGGTGACGAAATACGATGAATTAATGGAGTTGATTTTCGAGTGAAGATTAAAATCAATCGTCCATCATAAAGCCACTCAGTCCTCCCCCCGCCGTTCGCGCGTCAACAACTCCTTCATTGCCTCCTTCGGGCCTTTGCCTTCGTAAAGCATTGCGTGGACCTGCTCGATGATTGGCGTTTCCACGTCGAGCGTTTGCGCGAGTGCGCGCGCGGATTTTGCTGTGGGATGCCCTTCCGCCGTGGCGGATGCCAGCACTTCGCCCAGGGGTTCGCCTTTGGCGATGCGTTCACCGAGGGTGCGGTTGCGGCTTTGTTTTGAGAAACAGGTCACCGTGAGATCGCCCATTCCGCTGAGGCCATTGAAGGTATTGGGCTGCGCGCCGGCCGCGGTGCCGAGCCGTCGCATCTCGCGTAAGCCGCGGGTGATGAGTGCGGCTTTGGCGTTGTCGCCGAGTTGGAGGCCGTCGCAAACACCGGCGGCAATGGCCATCACGTTTTTTAATGCGCCGCCGAGTTCCACGCCCAACACATCGGCGCTGGTGTAAACGCGCAAGGTGGGGCGGTGCAGCCATTCCTGCACGCAAGCGGCGGCGGCTTCGTCTTCGCTGGCGGCCACCAACGCGGTGGGGATATTACGCGCTACTTCCGCGGCGAGTGACGGGCCGGACAATGCAACCACATCGGCCTCGGGCGCGGTTTGGTTGAGGATGCCGCCCATCGTTAGGCCGGTGGCGTGTTCGATGCCTTTGGTAACGGTGACGGCGATGCCGTCAAATCCATCGAGCCCGGTGGCTACCGAGCGAAAGGATGCGGAAGGTACGGCGACAATTACGGCTTGGGCTTCGTCAAGGGCCGTATCCCAATCGGCCTCCAGTCGCCAAGAATCGGGAAGGACGATGCCGGGAAGGTATTCGGTATTTTCCTTTTTGTAAGCCATCCCCGCAAGGCGTTTGGGATGTCCCCAAAGGGTAAGTTCGTGTCCGGCTTCGTGGGCAATCTTCGCCAGCGTAGTGCCCCACGCGCCCGCGCCGAGCACGGTGATTCGCATTGGGTCGCTTGTTTTGGCTGGATTCACGGGCGGAGGGTCAGGTTTTAGAGGGCGTGATTCAAGGTTAACCTTGAACCGAGAACGGAGAACCCTGAATCTCCCCGCGTGTCGGATGTATTAAAAGTGGCGGTGCTTGGCGTGGGCTCGCTGGGGCAACATCACGCCAAACATTATGCCGGTCTCGCACGCTCGGGCGTGGTGGATTTCGTGGGGCTGTTCGATGCCGACCCCGCCCGCGCCAAAACCATCGCTGCGCAATACGATGTGCCGGTGCTTGCTTCCGTGGAAGCCGCCATCGCTGTGGCCGATGCGGTGAACATCGTCACGCCCACGATCACGCATTTTGATTTGGCCAGCCAACTCCTGCGCGCGGGGCGTCACGTGCTCGTGGAAAAACCAATGACCGATACCACCGTGCAAGCTGCCGAGCTGGTGCGGCTCGCGCGCGAAAATAAATGCGTGCTGCAGGTCGGCCACATTGAGCGCTTCAATCCCGTTTTCGATTATCTGCAGAGAGTCGCCCGCGCGCCGCGCTTTATCGAAGCCCATCGCCTGTCGCCATACCCCAAACGCAGCCTCGATGTCGGCGTGGTTCTGGATTTGATGATTCACGATTTGGACATCGTATTGGCCTTTGTCGATTCGCCGTTGCAATCGGTCGATGGCGTGGGCGTGGCCGTGCTCAGCGAATCGGAGGACATCGCCAATGCGCGGCTGAAGTTCGAAAACGGATGCGTGGCTAATCTCACCGCCAGTCGCGTGAGCCCGGAAAGCCTGCGAAAAATCCGCGTGTTCAGCGGCGGCGAAACAACAAGCTACGTGTCACTCGATTACCAAAAACAAGAGGGCTACATTTACCAGGTCGCGCGCGATGGAGAAGAGGAATCCAGTCTGTGGAAAAAACTTTTACACGCCAAAGACACCGCCATCGTAAGCGAGTTCGGCGGTAAACGCATCGTGCGCGAGCCGGTGCCGATTGAAAAAGACGATCCTTTGTTGCAGGAGCTTCGGCACTTCGCGCAGTGCGTGTGCGAAAGGCAAACGCCGAAAGTCAGCGGCGAATCCGCTAAACAGGCGCTCGATGTGGCGCTCGAAATCACGCGGCAAATTCAGGAACTCGAAACCCAATGAGCGCCCGCCGCATTATGTTTATGGCCGGCGAAACGAGCGGTGACACGCTGGCCGTTGAGTTGTTGGAAGCATTGCGTGCGGAGGGTGCCGAAGTGGAAGCCTTCGGCGCGGGCGGCCCCAAGATGGAAGCCGCCGGTGTGAATCTCGCTCTGGATCTTACCGAGCACGCCGTGGTCGGTATTTGGGAGGCCATTCAAAATTACGGAAAATTCAAAGGCTTCTTCGATCAACTTCTGAACCTCGCCTTCGAGCGCAGACCCAACGCCATCATTTGCATCGACAATCCTGGTTTCAATCTCCGCTTCGTCCGTGCCCTGCGCCAGCGCGCCGCCGGCACCAATTGGCGGCCGCGCATTATTTATTACATCAGCCCGCAACTGTGGGCGTGGCACTCCTCGCGCGTGCATCAAATCGCCCGCGACGTCGATTTGCTGCTCAGCATTTTTCCGTTTGAAAAAGATTGGTACGCCAAGCGCGCGCCAGGTTTGCCGGTGGAATTTATCGGCCATCCGCTATGTGATCGCTATCCAGATTTGGAGTTTCGCGAGCCCGAAGAATTGCACGACCCACCGCGCCTGTTGCTGCTGCCCGGCAGCCGTGCCAAGGAAATCACCCGTCACCTCCCCGCAATGGCCGCGGCCGCGTGCAAGTTAAGCGCCGAGCCAATGATCGTGTTCCCCAATGAATCCCTCGCCGCCCAAGCGCGCCTCATCACCCCCGGCGTGGCCGATTGGGATCTGCGCATCGGCGGTCTGCACGAAGCTCTCGCCGAGGCCGACGTGGCGATTGCCTCCTCCGGCACCGTCACCCTCGAGTGCGCGTGGTTCCGCGTGCCTACCGTGGTGCTGTATAAAACTTCTTGGATAACTTATCTGCTCGGCCGCTTGTTCGTGAAAACCAAACACATCGCCATGCCAAACATATTGGCTGAGCGCGAGGTGTTCCCCGAATTCATCCAACGCGCTGCCACCCCCCCCAACCTTGCTCGCGAAGCCAGTCGTTTTCTTGATAACACCAGTCGCCGCAAAACCCTCCGCGCCGACCTCAATCAAATTGCCCAAACTCTCGGCCAAAAAGGCGCGGCCCCGCGTGCGGCCAAGGCGGTATTTCGGTTATTGGAAGAGGCATAGCATTTTCGGGTTTGACAGATGTTTGACACGGCGTCTGAATCCCCCAATGCGTTTTGTATTAATCTTATTCTTTGCTTGTCAGTTTGACTGTGCGGGGCAGACGAACTTAATACAACAATTGGAATGGAAGGGGGGTAAATTGGTCGGCACCCCGGAGCCGCCTTTGCCGTACATCACGGAAAAGGTTTGGCCGGATCTCCCGGTGAAGAAGCCACTGGAGATGAAGCGCGTGCCAGGCACAAAAGAATTTTTGGCATACGCGGATCATCGTGAAGAGAAGGATTCCATTTCGAAATTGTGGGTGTTTCGCGACACGCCGAAGGCGGCCAAACAGTTCGAGAGCTTGTCGCTCACGAATCGGTTGATTTACGGTTTTTGTTTCCATCCAAAATTCGAGCAGAACGGGTTTGTGTTTTTGCACACCAACGGCCCGCGACGCGGCGAGGGGAGCAAGGCTAAGAACTGCCTTGTGTCGCGCTGGACGATGAATCGAAAAACGCACCGCGTTGATCCCGCCTCGCGTAAGGTGATCATCCAATGGAACTCAAACGGGCACGACGGCGGCGGCGTTATTTTTGGCAAGGACGGGATGCTTTATCTCACCACGGGTGATGGCACCAGCGATTCGGATGACGACGAAACCGGCCAGCGGATCGATTTGTTGTTGGCCAAGGTGTTGCGCATTGATGTGGATCGACCCACCGATGCGCGTCCGTATGGCATCCCGCCGGACAATCCATTTCTCAAAACGCCCAAGGCCGCGCCGGAGACTTGGGCTTTGGGTTTTCGCAATCCGTGGAGGCTCACGTGCGATGAACTGACGGGTGCCATTTGGGTGGGCGAAAACGGGCAGGATCTTTGGGAGAGCGTGAAGCGCGTGGAGCGCGGCGCGAATTATGGCTGGAGTTTGTACGAGGGCAGCCATCCCTTTTACCTCGAGCGCACGCTCGGACCCGGCAAGCTCACCAAGCCCACCTTTGAGCATCATCATCGCGAGTCCCGCTCGCTCACCGGCGGCATTGTTTATTATGGCGACAAACTGCCAAAGCTTGTGGGCGCTTATATATACGGCGATTATTCCACCGGAAAAATATGGGCCGGTAAACACGATGGCAAAAAAGTGACGTGGCACGCCGAGATCGCCGACACGGTTTTCGGTATCACCGGTTTCGCCACGGACACACGCGGGAATTTACTCGTCATTGACGATCACTCCGGTTTCCATCGGCTAAAACTCAACCCCGCTATTGGCACGCCAGGAAAATTCCCGCGCCGTCTCAGTGGTGCGGGCTTGTTTGTAAACACCGCCAAACACGAAACTGCGCCGGGTGTGATGGATTATTC